>JACQGT010000507.1 GCA_016199425.1 Chloroflexota bacterium | reverse complement strand
GGTCTATTCCGGTTGTTGGATCACTTTGGCTTTTCCTGATTCGTACCTGTCTGGACTTGTGAATCATTCAGGAACCCAAATATTTGATCCCCCCCGAATTTTGCACAAAATTTGGGTATCATACTACGGACTGCAACGCTTTTGGCTTTGCGATCGTTGCCGAAAACGAGCATCGCTATCAACTCACGCCCGGCGTGGGTACGGCTATGAGTTGTAGTGAGATTCAAGAGCGTCAGTATCATAACATAGCTGAGGCTGTAAGAATTACCACCGAATATGAGATGCAGGGGAATCAACTCTTCTTGTTTGGGGATGGTGTGCGGATTACGTTGGAAATTGACAATCCCAAGTAGCTATAGGTTTAGGTTTGTTCAGGTTCAGAAAGTGAATGGGAGACAAAGCATGCTATCCAAGCGAAAATCCTGTAGCAAACGATTTTTTAGTCAGAACTTTCTGCTGTTCTGGTTCCTGCTATCTGCGCTGTTCTCGGCTGCCGCATGTGTGCCGCCGACCGTCCCCTCTACCCAGGCAACCAGCACACCGCCGGTGAGTCCGTTGATACCGGGGCGTAACCGCGCCATGGCAGAGAATGAGTGGCGGCTTGTCGAGATTCAATTGCAGGGCGAAAGCGTGAAGTTTGATTCGCTTGCGCCGGTTTACTTTACTTTTGGTGGTAATGGTTCTATTGGCGTCAGGACGACAGACTGTAACGCTTTTGGCTTTGCGATTGCTGCCGAAAATGAACATCGCTATCGTGTTACAGAGGGAATGAGTACAGCTATGAGTTGTAGCGAAATTCAAGAAAGTCAGTCTGGTGATATATTTCAATCGGTGTGGGCCACCACCGAATATGAGATACAGGGGAATCAACTGTTCCTGTTTGGGGATGATGTGCGGATCACCTTAGAGATTGATAATCCCAATTGAGCGGATTCTCTCTGCTCTGGTTTCTGGGCATTGGGGTGCGTTGAAGATAGCAGCAGTGGGAGAAACAGGATGTTATCGGAACGAGAATCCCATAGGAGACAATCTTTTTGCTGGGACATTCCGCTGTTCTGGCTTCTGCTGTCAGTTCTTCTCCTTGTAGCTGCGTGTGTACCGCCTGCCGCGCAGCCCACCCAAGCAACCAGCACGCCGCCGGTGAGTCCGCTGATACCGGGCAGCAATCGAACCCTGGCCGAGAATCGCTGGCGGCTTGTGGAGATTCAATTCCACGGGGAAGATGTGAAGTTTGACTCGCTTGCACCTGTTTATTTTACCTTTTGGGGTGACGGCCATCTCGGCTATAGGACAACAGATTGTAATGCTACCAGCTTTACGATTGTTACCGAAAACGAGCGTCACTACCGACTCACGCCTAACATTAGTACGGCCATGAGTTGTAGCGAGATTCAATATAGTCAGTCCAGCGGTATACATCGAGCTGTGATGGCTACCACCGAATATGAGATGGAGGGGAATCAACTGGTCTTGTTTGGGGATGGTGTGCGGATCACCCTGGAAATTGACAATCCAAAGTAACTGTACAGCCCTGCTTCAAAGTCCCCGGCGCTTCCCGTTCACAAACGCGGAAAAGAGCACCTGTCCGCTCGCCTGGGCAGAAAGTGCCGGGGACTTTGACGACCCCTGTACAGCTACAATCCATATTGAGTTGAGCAGATGATCTGGATCGGCGGCATTGCCCTGCTCTGGTTTCCGGGCATTCTTCTGCACCGCTTGCTGCGTCTGCCCTCCCATCCCGATTGGCTGGTCCGGGCTGCCCTCCAGATGGGTCTTGGCCTGGCGTTGTGGCCTCTCCTCCTGCTGTGGAGCACACAGATCGGTTGGCGCTGGTCGCCTCCGGTCGCCCAGTTCTTTGCCAGCGCAACGGTACTGCTTGGCATTGGGTCGTTGCTCTATGCGCCAGACGGGTGGGGGCGGCGTGGGGCGCAGTTCAAACGCCAGCGCTTTTGGCTGGCAATCTTTGCCTGCATCGCCGCTCTGACCGTCACCACACGGCTGCTGCATATACGCGATCTGGCCCTGCCCGCCTGGGTTGATTCGGTGCATCATGTGGCTATCGTGCGTCTGCTGCTGGCCCAGGGCAGCCTCCCCATTTCTTTCGCCCCCTTCATCCCCGACGGTGTTTTCAACTACCACTGGGGTTTTCACGCCCTGGCCGTCTGGCTGGCCTGGCTGCTGAGCGTAACCGATGCCTTCGATCTGGCCGATCTTGTACTGCAACTGGGCCAACTGCTCAACGCGCTGACGGTGTTGATGTTCTACGCGGCCGGTCGGGTACTCTTTGCCAGCCGCCGGGCCGGGCTGCTGACGGCTGCCATCGTCGGTCTCGTTTCCTGGTTTCCCGCCTACTATCTTTCCTGGGGGCGCTACACCCATCTGGCTGGTGTGCTGCTGATGTCGCCTGCGCTGCTGATGCTTTGGCAGTTGCGGGTACGTCGCCAGCCGGGTCTTTTTCTGGCCGTGGTTCTGCTGTTGGCCGGGCTGGGGATGATGCATGTGCGCGTGGCCTTTCTGGCGGCCCTGCTGGTTGGGCTGCTGGCTATCTCTCTGCTCGCGCAGGGGCGCTGGCCTGTGGTACTCTGGTGGCTGGTTGCCGCGGTTGGCGCGCTCCTGCTGACCCTGCCCTGGTGGCTCTGGCTCTGGCAATCCACCTGGGCGCGGGAAATGGTGGCGCTGAATGTTGACGCGGGCGCTGTGTGGAGCAGCTACAATCTGCCCAACTGGGGGCTGGTGTGGGCACCGCGCAACCCGCTGCTGATGGCTCTCGGAACGCTGGGTGTCAGCGCGCTGGCTGGCTGGCCGGAGGCTACACTCCTCGTCCGGGTGGCCGGGGGCGGCTGGTTGCTGCTGTTGCTGGGTCTGGGCATCTGGGCCTGGCGACGCCCCCTTCTGCGCCAACCGACCCGGCGCGTCTGGCTGGGCTGGCTGGTGCTGCTGCTCTGGGTGGCGACGACGATCTTTGTCACCCAGTCAAACCGGCTTGGATTCCCCTTCGTCCGCTTCATCCACGTCAACGCGGGGATTATCACCCTCTTTGCGCCCCTGGGATTAGCCGTGGGCGGTCTGCTGGCCTGGGTGCTGGGTCTGTTGACCCCGGCGCGTTGGGCGCGGCCTGTGATCGGCGTGACAGCGCTGTCCATCTCCCTGTGGGGGGCCAGCGGTATGACCACCGTTGTCAACCCATCCACCATCCTGGCCACGCCGGCAGACCGGGCCGCGCTGCTCTGGGTGCGGGACAACACCCCAGCCAATGCCCGCTTTGTCGTCAACACCTGGGAGTGGATCAACGGCGTCTATGCGGGCAGCGACGGGGGTTATTGGATTCCCGTTTTGACCGACCGGGCCTCTCTGCTCCCTCCGTCTCTATACGCCAGCAGCCTGCCCCCGGCCACTGTGCAGGCGATGAATGCGCTCTTTCGCCAGCTTGCCAGCGCCCCCAATCTCGACGATCCAGCCCTGCGCGCCCGGCTGGCCGCAGAGGGTGTCACCCATCTCTATTTGGGCGCGCAAGGGGGGGCTTTGCGCGCCGAGCAGATCGACGGCAAGTCCTACGCCGCGCTGATCTACCGGCGGGATGGGGTGTCGATCTATCGGTTGGGTTTGGGCAGGTGATCGGGTATGATTTTGTGTTGGAATGGCAGAGTCAACCACAAAAAGCCACTTGAGCCACTGATGAACTCTGATAAACACTGATGACTCTACCGCATTTCTCTGCGTCCCTGCGTCTCTGCAGGAGATTTTCCTTTTTTGCAGTGGAGTCATGGCGTTTTGCCCACAATAGCGGGGAGGAAAATCTATGACATCCAGCACACGGCGTCAGTTTCTCAGTATGGCAGCCCTGGCCGCGGGCACAGTCTATTGGGGCCAGAAAGACCCCGGACTCCTGAGCCGGAGAGGGCGTGGCCGCAACCGCCCTCAGGCGCCCGCCCCCAATATCATTCTGGTCATAGTGGATGCCCTGCGCTCGGATCACGTCTCGTCCTACGGCTACGCCCGCGCTACCACACCCAATCTGGACGGGCTGGCTGCGCAGGGTGCGCGTTTCCTGCGCGCGTCCACCACATCCCCGTGGACCTACGCAGCCAACGCGGCCATGACCACTGGACAAAGTCCTACCCGTCTGGCCGCTTCGTGGAATGTGTCGGGTCTGCCCGCGGCCACGCCCACCCTGGCCGAACTGTTGCAGGGCGCGGGCTACCAGACGGCGGGTTTTGCCTCGGCGGTGCTGATCCGCAAAAGCTATGGATTCGACCGAGGCTATGACCACTACGACGACTCGGCCACCTACGGCTATCCCAACTCGGCCCAGAATATGGCCCAGGAGGTCAGCCAGCGGACACTCGTCTGGCTGGATGCCAACCGGGACCCCAACAAACCCCTCTTTCTCTACCTCTACTATTTCGACCCCCACAGTTGGTACAACCCGCCCGCGCCCTATGACACCCTCTATGACAACACATACACTGGCACAATGACCCCGGAAGTGGTCCAGGATGGGCAGTCAATCGTGGGCGGTACTGTGACACCCACCCCGCGGGATTTGAACACACCGTCGCTCTCTATGACGGGGAGATCGCCTATTGGGACGCCAAATTCGGGGAGATGCTGTCGGTCCTGCAAAGCCGGGGGCTATTGGATAATACACTCATGGTCGTTACCGCTGACCACGGCGAATCTTTTGGCGAGCACGACAAATGGGTCCACGCCAGCAGCTTATATGAGGAGGCTATGCGCGTGCCCTTGCTCATGCGCTATACGGGGGTGATCGGGGCGGACACTAGCAGCAGCGTTCCGGTCTCCAATATGGATTTGATGCCAACGCTGCTGGAATATGCGGGCGTGAAGCACTCCGAAGGTTTATCGGCAGTTTCCCTGCGACCACTGATCGAAGGCAGCCAAACGGCACAACGGGACGTTTTCTGTGAACTGGACGGAATGAACGATCCAAACCATTGGATCTACTGGAATGCACCGCGTACAGATTTGCGGGCCGTTTATCGGGAAAACTGGAAATACATCCACCATGTGGGGCGTCCAGCGGAGGATGAGCTGTATCAACTAAACGCCACGTCCATCTACGAAACCACAAATCTGCTGACGTCCGAACCCGTCGTGGCACAGGATCTGTATAGGGCGATTCTAAGCAACTTCAGCCTATGGAAGAACGCGCTGCCATTTATAGCGCGTTAGGAAGCGTTTGTGATGAGTCCACGGGCGTTAGGCTTTTCCCTTAGCATGAAAGGAGGCTGATGATGCTATTCAAGCTGAAACAAATCATAAAGAGCGGTATAAGGAAACTGCTGGCTTCTCAGGGCTATTTCATTGTAAAACAGACTCCTGGTACAATGGGCGGCGCCTTTCGCGCCATCGCCAAGAGAAAACATCTTTTCAACACAGTAATCGACGTTGGCGCTTCCAATGGAAGTTGGACTGACTCTCTGATGAAATACTTCCCGCAGTGCCAATACCTACTGATAGAAGCCCAGCCGGTCCATGCAAAAGAGCTAAATCAATTTAGTAATGAACACAAAAATGTCCAGATTGTTCTGGCAGCCGCAGGTGAAACTTCTGGTCAAATCTACTTTGACGCCACTAACCCTTTGGGTGGACAGGCTTCGTATACCCCTTACGCGTCAAACAATATCCAAGTACCCGCAACAACTATCGATAACGAAATTCAGGTGAGAAAACTCGTAGGACCTTACTTGCTGAAACTGGATACTCACGGGTTTGAAGTACCGATTCTCAAAGGTGCATCTCGGACTCTGGCCGAAACCGACGTGATAGTCATAGAGTGCTACAATTTTAGAATAGCTCCAGAGTGTATGTTGTTCTTTGAGATGTGTGATTACCTGGAGGGGTTCGGCTTTCGTTGTATTGATCTCGTTGATCCTCTCTATCGGCCATACGATGATTCATTTTGGCAAATGGATTTGGTGTTTGTCAAAGACAATAGGCCCGAGTTCTCCTATTTGTCGTACCAATAGATTCGGAAAGCTGGCAAGGTTCAGATCCGCTGTTACGAATCTTTACAAATTGCGACGCAGAGTAGGCATCCTCAGATGCCGGATCAGCCCGGTAAAGGCCGCATCTGAGGATGCTCTCTCTGCAGAATTTGTAAAGATGAACTCATCACAATCTGAACCATGACCTTTCGCTTTTACACGAAATAGGAGATGGAAGAATGCTTTACCCTTCATCTCCCGTTGAGAGGCCTGGGGAAAGGCACTTTTGCCCTCGATTTTCAGGCGCAAAGGCAAAATACCCCGTTTGGAGTATTGCGCTTTTGGCAACGATCCGTTACATTTGGCAGCAGAACGGGTATCGAAGGTGATTCTCGATTCGCTTGAAGTGCTTTTGAGTCCCATTGAGTCAATCTAGTGTAAAAGGAGAGTTTGAATGTTTCGAAACGTGAAGCGCAAATGGATGTATTTAGTAGTGATGAGTGTGATCGCCAGTCTGCTGTTTGCCAGCATTGCTGTTGCTCAGGATGCGCCCAATACAGCCGATGATCTACCTGGGTCTGGTTGGTGGACCGGGATTCAGTTGCAAAATGTTGGTGCTGCCAAGGCAAACGTTTCCATTAATAGTTATCAGTCCACTGCTGGATCCGCGCCCATCGGCAAATCTGTAGAAATTGCCAAGGATGCATCTGTTACTCTGTTGCCCCAGGACCTGAACCTATCGAGCGGGTTTCAGGGATCAGCAGTCGTTTCGTCTGATCAGCCCCTCAACGCGATTGTCAATGTAACGAATCGACAGGCTGCTGGGAATGGTATCGCCGGTGGTATGGCAGCCGCGCAATATCAGGGCGTCAATGCGCCAGCCACTGAACTGCGCTTCCCATTGGTCAAACGCGATCACTTTGGCAAGACCACAACCTTCTCGATCCAGAATGCAGGCTCGACTGCTGCAACCGCCATTGCCACATTCCGGGTGCAAGCCGGTCAATTCACATTCACAACACCCTCGATTGAGCCGGGACGCATGGTCATCATCAACCCAGCCGCGGCTGGTGTGCCTTCCGGTAACAACGTCAGCGTTGGTTCTTTGACTGTGACTTCTTCCCAACCACTGGCCGGTGTGGTATCTGAGCATGGCAGTGAACAACCCGCCGTGCTGCTCCAATCTACGCGTGCTTTTGCACCCCAAGACGGCAATGCCAAAGCCTATGCCCCGATTATCAAGAACGAGTACTTTAATCGCTTTACGGGTCTTCAGGTGCAGAACATCTCCGCTGCCACCATCACGATTGACGTAACTTACAATGGTAGCGGTGGTACCTGTGCCGGGCAGATCTTCACGAATCAGGCAGCGAACGTGGCAGCAGGCGCTTCCGCTACGTTTGTGCATCTTGTGGGTCAGGCGGGCAATACGATGCCGGCCGGTTGTCTCGCCTCGGCTACCATCAACGCCACGGGCGGCAATATCGTCGCTATTGTCAATGAAGCCTTTACCAGCGCTTTTCTCGCTGGCGGTGGCAACGGTGGTCGCCAGGAAGCCACCACTTACGCTGCGTTTCCAGCTTCCGCGGCAACCACTACTGTAAAGGCACCTCTTTTCAAGGAAAAATCCTACGACAAACTAACGGGACTACAAGTTCAGAATGTCGGTAGCGTAGATGCGACAAATGTAATTGCTACATTTGTTGGCCCTGGTGGGACGTACACGACTAACCCACTGACAATCAAGGCTGGTAGTGGCCTAACTATTATCGAGATGTACAAGCACCCTGAGCTGTTCAATGGCACGCCAATTCCAGCCGATATCAAAGATGCTGCTGGTGTCTTTGGCGTGACCATCACCTCCGACCAATCGATTGTGGCCATTGCCAACGAATCCACCTATCCGTTCGGTGCCTCACCGCTCCAGCAGGACAAGAACAACTACGAGGCGTTCAATTAGTAGTCTTGTTCGCTGTTCGGGTGGATTCGATAGTTGAATTTCTCTACGGCCCTCCGTATAAAAATTACGGAGGGCCGTACTTCTTGTTCGTCGCCAGTCAATTTGCTACAATAGAGACAAACTGGATAGGGACGAACCGGATGAATGGGAAGAATTGAAAGGCGATCTCTAACGATTGTCTTGGGATCGTTGGATACCAGAAAAATTATGAAATGAGGAAGTCAGTGGGCGAAAATCGTCAGAGCAAGACAAATTTACGACCATTTGTAGTCGCTGGAGTGCCCATTTTGCTGTTCCTGATTGCGGCACTGTTCCTATGGAACCGTGGCGAAGAGGAGGTTGCGCCCACGGCGGATTCGTTAAGTACACCGGTTGTGACTCTGGCCGCTGCCACCGAAGCAGCCGCCGCGACAGATACACCGGCCCCTCTGCCAACGAGTACGCCGGCCAGCGCTGAAGAAAATGATGAGAGCTATCCAGCGCCAGCGGCTGTTGAGACCACAGCCCAAACTGCCGGGCCCGAATCCTATCCTGCACCCGGTGAAGTCACCGCTGCTCTTACCGGGTACCCGGCACCAGTAGAACCCACACCGGAGACCAGCCGCATTCCAATCGTGCCATTTGTCTTGGAACGTCCGTTGGAATCCGGTGCTACAGTTGTGCGCGGTAGCGGTCCAGCCAATGTGCCGATTGTCATTGCTAATGTCTTTTTGATGGGGGAGGTCATCGGAGATGGAGTTATCGGCGCAGATGGTCGCTTTGAAGTGACTGTAGCACCGCCGCTGGAGAAGGGCCACTGGATTGGGATTGCGCTGGACGAGCTGAGCGGGACGGACTTTGCCTACGAAGATTTCTATGCCCAGGGATTCCGCGGCGAAGGTGCCGAGCAGGTACCTCAGGTCGGGTTTATCTATGATTCGGACTACGTGCGTTGACAGCCGCAGCTATCGCAAAGCAAAGAGAAGATTCGACGGAGCGGGGAGGAGAGAGCGCCATCGTAGTTGTATCCGGTTTGCCCCGATCTGGCACATCTCTGATGATGAAAATGCTCGAAGCTGGTGGTGTTCCGCTTGTGACCGACCACAAACGGCAGGCCGACATTGACAACCCAAATGGTTACTACGAGATGGAGAGTGTCAAAGCGCTGAGCAAAGGGGATGTTGCCTGGTTGAATGCCGCCCAGGGCAAGGCGATCAAAGTGATTTCTGCCTTGCTCGTTCACTTGCCGGTAACGTATACCTATCGTGTCATCTTCATGCAACGGAGTATGCAAGAGGTTATTGAATCGCAACGGCGTATGCTGATACACAGGAATATGCCCCACAGCACGGATGATGACAGCAGATTGGCTGCCCTGTATACCAGACATCTGCAAAAGATGAAGCAATGGGTTGATCAGCAACCGGGTTTCTCGTCACTAACAGTGGAATACAGTACACTGCTCAGTGGGGATGCCCACGCTGCTATTCAAGAGATTGCTGAGTTTTTGCAGAGACCTCTGGATGCAGAAAATATGCAGCAAGCGATCAATCCGTCGCTTTACCGCAACCGGGCCTGATAACAATTCCTCCTTACGGTACCCCCACATCCACCGGAATCCGGTCGATGTAATCGTTCCTCACCTCCACAAACTCGTGGATCAGCCCGCCCCACCAGAAGGTTGCAGCCCCCACCCCAGTTTCCTGGGTCCATTCTGCTTCTCCTCCAGTGAACCCTGCCCAAAATAGCCAATATCAAACAAAAGCCTGCCACGCAAAGATCACAATCACCACCACTGCCGCGCCCATCTCGATAGCCATCTCCAGCAGCACCCCGCCGATGTAGCTGTGCACGGAGCGGGTGGCCGCGTCCCGGTCGCCTTTGGCCCGGTATTCCATAGTCCAGAGACCGGCAATCGCCCCGACGATGGCGCCGACAATCGAGCCTATCACCGGCACAAAGCCCAGGAGCAGCGCGCCGCCGATGCCTGTCAGAATCGAGACGCCGATGGATTTCCAGCCCGCGCCCGCCGGCTGCTGATTATACTGAGCAGCAGATCGGCCAGCCAGGCCACGATTGTCAGCAGATCCAGGACGAGAAGGGTCGGCCAGCCGATGTGTACAAAGTCATCGTTCCAGGCCCAGATGAAGACGCCCAGCCGCCAGATAAAAGCCGGTCCCGGCAAGAGCGGCACGACCGCATCCCCAATTGTCCAAAAGCTGTTATTTGTCGTAGAATAATCGCATCGTTTCCCCGCAACCCAACCAGCGTCAAACTGTTATTGCATGTGATAGTATCTCACAATCTCATCATCCGATATTGGATGATGAGATTGTGACAGACAGTGACGCTCTCTCGTGTTTGG
>JACQGT010000511.1 GCA_016199425.1 Chloroflexota bacterium | reverse complement strand
CTCTGCGTCTCTGCGGGAGACTTTTTGTGGCTATGCCACCTTATGCAATACGAAATACGAAATACGCCAAGCGAGAAATCCGACCTAAACGCGCAAATCGTCGGCCTTCCTCACGTTTCACGTTTTACGTTTCACGCTAAAGCCCACAACTGCCGGGTCAGTTGCGCATGGCCGTTGTGCTGGCTCATGTGTTCGATGGCGTGCTGGATGTCGTAGCGCACAGTAATGGGCCGCTGGTTGACCGGATGGGGTTTGCCGTGTTCCAGATCTTCCGGGCGCAAACTGTCCAGAAAAATATGCACCCACTCTTGGGTACGCTCGACCCGCGCCACTAAATACGCCGGGTCCAGGTTAGCCGGGCCAAACTCCTCGTCCCCCTCGTCGCCGTTGATGTCCCCCCACACGATGCGTCCCATCACCCACTCGGCCTGGCGTAGCAGATAGACCGTTGACGAAATGTTGTGGGCGATCAGCCAGCCCAACGAACCGGACGGTCCCTTCCACGGACTTGCCTCGAAGGGTTTCCACGTGAGAGCGGCCGCAGGCAGGTCCGCCAGCAGTTCTTCAATTTCCCGGTATTTGTTGTCAAACAAACGGCGGTAGGTGGCGATTTCCGATGGATCGATGGGTGGCATGGGTGGCTCCTGTGGGATTAGAGATTGGCGATTGGCGATTGGCGATTAGGACTAGTCATACTACTTTCCTCTGCGTCTTTGCGGCTCTGCCGGAGATTTCGTGTTGTTGTGTCACCTTACGCAAAACGCAAAACGTCAAAGAACAGTGTCTATTATAGGACGATCCCCCACTTCTGTCTAACGGGAATCGGGCCAACCGGTGTACAATGGGTGTATCAGCCCGGCAATCAATTCCAGGGCTTAGCTATCTTTCACCCATTGCACCGAACCCACCGCCTTATGACCCTCGCTACAATTCTCACCGTCCTCATTGTCCTTTTCGTCGCTGTGGCCCTCTTCGGAGCCGTCTTTCTCTACGTCTACTGGTGGCTGATCCAGCGCGCCCTGCCCGATCTGAGCGGCAAACTGCCTCTGGACGGTCTGACCGCGCCGGTGGAAGTGCTGCGGGACGAGCGGGGCATTCCCCACATCTACGCCCAAAACCAGGCCGATCTCTTCCGCGCCCAGGGTTTTGTGCATGCCCAGGACAGGCTCTGGCAGATGGAGCAGAACCGGCGCATCGCCAGCGGACGCCTCTCGGAATTCTTCGGCGTCGCCGCCCTGGAGGTGGACCGCTTCAGCCGCATCGTCGGTTTTCGGCGGGCTGCCGAGGCGGAAGTAGCGACACTGGAGCCGGAGATTGTAGCGGTATTGGAGCAGTATGTGGCCGGAATCAATGGCTATATCGCCAGCCGCCCCGGTCGTCTGGCCCCGGAATTCAATCTGCTGCGTCGCCAGCCAGAGCCGTGGACGCTTCTGGATGTGCTGGCCTTCTCCAAAGTGATGGGCTGGAGTCTGAGTGTCAATTGGGAGAGCGAGTTGGTGCGTCTGCAACTGGCGAACCAGCTAGACCCGGTGCTGGCCGCTGATTTAGAGCCGGACTATCCGCCCCAAAATCCCGCCATCAGCGAAGCGCTGGGCGAGAAGAGTCTGCGGCTGGTCAGCACAGCCGGTCTGCTCCTGAGCCAGTACGAACAGTTGCAGAAGTGGCTTGGGCCAGCCGGACCAAACCAGGGCAGCAACAATTGGGTGGTCGGTCCCAAAGCCAGCAACAGCGGGCGGGCTATCCTGTGCAACGACCCCCACCTTTCCCTGACAATGCCCGGCGTCTGGTATGAAAACCACCTCCACTACGCCGGTCGGACTAACAGTCCGACCTACACCGGCGATTTTCACGTCAGCGGCGTGACCTTTGCCGGCGCGCCGGGGGTGGTGATTGGCCACAACGAGCGCATCGCCTGGGGCGTCACCAACGCCTTCCCCGACGTCCAGGACCTCTACATCGAGCGCGCCCATCCGCAGAGAGCCAACCACTTTGCCTACGGCGACGGCTGGGAAGAGGCGCGGGTGATCGAAGAAGCAATCGTCGTGCGCCGTCAGACAAAGCCCCACATCGAACGAGTCGTCATCACCCGCCACGGGCCGCTCATCGACCGGCTGGTGACGAGCGGAGCGGGCGTGCCCCTGGCCCTGCGCTGGCAGGGACACCAGCCAGGCCGCCTGATCCACGCGATTCTGGGCATCAACCGGGCGCAGAACTGGCAGGAGTTCGACGCGGCGTTGGCCGATTGGAGCGTGCCTGCCCAGAACTTTGTCTACGCCGACGTGGAGGGCAACATCGGCTACCGGCTGGCCGGGGATATTCCTATCCGGCGCGCCGGGCTGGGGCTGGTGCCCGCGCCGGGGTGGACGGACGAGTATGAATGGGAGGGGCTGATCCCCCACGCCGAGCTGCCCCACGTCTACAACCCGCCGTCCGGGCTGATTGTCACCGCCAATAACAAACTGACCGGCGACGACTACCCCCATTTTCTCGGCGTGGAGTATTTCCCCGGCTGGCGCGCCCGGCGCATCGAGGAGTTGTTGCGCGAGAAGCGGCGGCTGACTCTCAAGGATATGGAGCAGATTCAACTGGACACGACCAGTCTCTACGCGGCTGAATTGACGCCTATTCTGGCCGCGCACCAGAGCAGCGATCCTTACGTCAATATTGGCGTCAATCTGCTGCGCAATTGGAGCCACACAATGCAGGCGGAGAGCGCGGCCGCGCTGGTCTTCCACTATACGCTGCTCCATCTGCTCGATATGACCTTTGGCGACAAACTCGGCCCAGCCAAAAGGGGCTTTCTGGGGGGAACCCTCAGCCCGCTCTTTATCATCAGTGGCTTTCTGCACCGGGCCGAGAGCCGCCTGCTGGAGATTCTGCGCGAGAACGAGGAGTCGGTCTGGTACACGGACGCCAAGACCGGGCGGCGGCGCAGCCGGGATGAACTGATCGGCGAGGCGTTGCTGCTATCTGTCCGGCGCATCCGCAAGGAGGTGAATCCCACCCCTCGCCAGTGGGCCTGGGGGCGGATGCACCAGATACGCTACGCCCACCCCATGGGCAGCGTGCTTCTGCTCGCAGGCTTTTTCAATCGGGGGCCATACCCCCTGGGCGGCGACGGCACAACGCCCAACCAGACGAGCTATGCGCCCGAATTGCCGCCGGGTCTGGCCCAGATTGTGGCGAGCTACCGGCAGATTTACGATGTGGGTGACTGGGATGCAGCCCGCACAATCACCACCAGCGGGCAGTCAGGCCATCCCCTCAGCCGCAACTACGCCGACCAGATTCCTATGTGGCTGGAAGGGGTCTACCACCCCATGCCCTGGAGCCGGGAGGCGGTGGAGGAGATTGCGGTGCATCGGCTGCGGTTGGGGCCGGTCGCGTAGGTTGGGTTGTTGCGGCAAAAAAGGTAAGCGTACACCCCTCAAAGATTGCGCCGCAACAACCCAACCTACGGATCGGAGACTACGCAGGGAGAGCCAACGCCATCTGGTGTTCCGGTCGCAGCCCACCCAGGAGAATGTAGGGGGCCGCTTTTTGGGGGGATGGTACGCCGATCTGGCCGAGATGGATCAGATCGGAGAGCGTTCCCTGACCCCGGGCGGCCAGAATGCGGTCGGCGGAGACAGGGCCAATGCCGGGAATGCGCAGGAGCGTCAAGCGGTCGGCCCGGTTGATCTCCACCGGCGCGTCGCGCAGATGGAGATCGGCCCAGGCTTGCTTGGGATCCACGTCCAGACGCAGGTTCTGGTCCGCGCCAAAGCCCAAATCTTCCACACCCCAGCCGTAGTCGCGCAGGAGAAAGCTGGCCTGGTAGAGCCGGTGTTCCCGTTTGGGCAGGACGGACGGTCGGTCTTCAAAAGGGGTATCAGCGATAGGATGGAAGGCGGAATAGTAGGCCCGGCTGATACCCGCCTGCCGGTAGAGTTTCTCACTCAGCGCCAGCAATTCCAAATCTGTGTCGCCCACCGCGCCGACGAC
This sequence comes from Chloroflexota bacterium, assembly GCA_016199425.1. Classification (GTDB taxonomy): domain Bacteria; phylum Chloroflexota; class Anaerolineae; order Caldilineales; family Caldilineaceae; genus JACQGT01. The sequence continues at coordinate 11,339 of JACQGT010000511.1, read as the reverse complement.
GAATTGGGTCACAGACGAAGCCCGCACCCGCTCGTTGCGGCGAATCTCCTCCACCCAGAGCAGACGTTGCACCAACTCATCCCAGAACTCCTTTTTGGGAGCGAGCAGACGCAGCCGCTCTTCCGTCGCCCCTTCCAGATTGATGGAGACCCGATCCGCCAGTTGCATGGCCCGGCGCACCTGTTCTTTCTCCGCGCCTGGCATGATTTTCAGGTGGATGTAGCCCCGGTAGTGCTCTTTCTTGCGCAAAATCTCCGCTGTGTCGATAATTTGATCCTGCGCTCTGGCCCCGCCGCCGATAATGCCAGACGAGAGGAAGAGGCCATCCACCAGCCCGGCCTTTTGGATACGGGTAAAGCCCTGGGCCATCTCCTCCGGTTGCAGGGTGATCCGTTCCATACTGCTGCGTCCCGCCCGGAAGGGACAGTAGAAGCAGTTGCGCTCGCAGGCGGTGGTCATCATTGTTTTGAGAACGGGCTTGGGTCCGCTGGGCGTCATCACCGGGGAGATGGAACGGCGCAGGGCAGCCGCGTTGCGCTCCTGGCGGCTGGGTTTGGCCTGGGGTGTAAAGCAGCCGGGGCGCGCCGACTCCTCGTGGGGTGCGTCGCCAGCAGGCTCGAAGCCGGTCACGTCGCCCATCTGAAGCAGTTTTTCCACGGGGTCGAGAGCAATCGTGAAGTTCATACACCAATGATACGAACAAATGTTCGTTTTGTCAAAGAAAAAATGATGGTGAGATAATGAGATGATGGGTTCCTCCCATCTCATCATCCCATTATCTCACCATCAGGAGTCATCTTGTGCGTGCAGTCATTCAGCGGGTCAGCGAAGCCAGCGTGCGTGTGGATGGCGCGGTGGTCGGCGAGATCGGGCGGGGATTTCTGGTATTGCTGGGCATCACCCACAGCGACGGGGAGGCCGAGGCCGTCTGGCTGGCGAAGAAGATCGCGGGGCTGCGTCTGTTTGAGGATGCCGAAGGCAAGATGAATCTGGGGTTGGCCGATGTGGGGGGCGGAATGCTGGCGGTCAGCCAATTCACCCTCTACGGCGACGCTGCCAAAGGGCGGCGGCCCAGTTTCAGCGCAGCCGCCCGGCCGGACTGGGCACAGCCCCTCTACGAGCATTTCTGCGCGGCAGTACGCGGGGAAGGCATCGCCGTTGTCCAGGGCGTCTTTCGAGCGTATATGCAGGTGGCCCTGGTCAACGATGGGCCGGTGACGCTGATTGTGGAGACGTAGAGCAACAGAGCCAAACGTAGCGGTTTGTAACCGCACGTCTACCGGCAAAAGTGCGGTTACAAACCGCACCTACAGATTCCACTGAAACGTGAAACGTGAGATCGTTGTTCGATCTCACGTTTCACGTTTCACGTTTCACGCCCTACAGGAGTACTCTGACTGTCAGCTCAGACACCCCACCCAATACCCCAATACCCACTATCCCCTACACCCCCACCGCGGGCAGACCCGCGCCCCGCACCAACTCGTTGAACTCACCCACATCCTCGCTGAGAATCTGGCGTAGATCGCCCAACTGATGATTGATTGCCGCGCTGTATTCCGCCACCAGCGCGGTCGCGGCCGCTGTGGGGCGGCCATCCGCGGTACTGAGGATAGAGACGAGGGACGAGAGCCGGGCATTCAGCCGCGGACGCACCAGCAGCCCATAGACGTTTTTCTGCTCGCCGGGCAGGATCAGCGCATCCTCCACCGCGGCCAGTTTCGCCAGCAGAGCGTCCGCCGCCGCCACAGCCGTTTCGTTGGCGGCCAGTCGCTCCTTCCAGCCCGTCACCTGGGCCTGCACCCGGCGCAGGTTGACGACGTTCTCGTAGAGGGTGTTCATTTGCGCCCGCACAGCCACCAGAGCGTCGTACTGTGCTCGCAGGTCAGCGACGCTGACCTGCGAGCGGGGGTCCTTCTCCACCCGCAGGGGCTGGGAGATGCTCTCGTCGCCCAAAATCAGGCGGACGCTGTACTCGCCGGGCAGAACGTATGGCCCTTTGGCCGCTTCGCCGCCGGTCTTGTTGCCTTTGATACGCAGTGCGCCCTCTTCCCGCAAGTCCCAGACGAAGCGATTGAGACCCGGCCGCACAGGAATCCACGGCCCCGGCTCCAGCGCCTTCTCCGCCTCGTCCTTTTTGTCCCAGCCCGCGGGCTTGGGGCCAAAGGAACGGAGGATCTGGCCCGAAGAGTTCAAGATTTCCAGTTTGACCTTCCCGGAAGTTTCCGAATTCTCGAGAAGAGTGTAATAGACAATCGCCCCCCTCGGCGCGCCCTGTCCCCCGTCCAGATAGGTGCGCACGGGAAGACCGGTCTCCTCGTCCTTCTTCGCCACATACGTAGCGTTGGACGCCATTCCATAGACCTTCCCCTCGGCGGGCAGCCAATCGGCAAAGAGATCGGGCAGCACCCGTACCCCATCCAGGGGGGGATAGAGACGTAGGGGCGCTGCTTGCTGCGCCCGCTGTGCGTCGGGCGCAGCAAGCAGCGCCCCTACAGACTCGCGCAACGGCGTCAAATCGTCCATCACCCAGAAGGAGCGGCCGTGGGTGGCGGCGATGAGCGCGCCTCCCTTCACCCGCAGATCGTAGACAGGGACAACGGGCAGCCCCTTCTCCCAGCGCTGCCAGCTTGCCCCGTCGTCCTGGGAGACGTACAGCCCCGTCTCCGTCCCCGCATAGAGCAGCCCCGGTGTGGTCGGGTCGCAGCGGATGACACGGGTAAAGTCGTCGGCGGGGATACCGCCGGTGATGAGCGTCCACGTCGCGCCGTAGTCGCTCGTCTTGAAAAGATAGGGCGTGTTGTCGTCCAGTTTGTAGCGGATGCCGGCCAGATAGGCCGTGGCCGGGTCGTGGGGCGACGGCTCAATCGTCTGTAAATAGGTCCATTCGGGCAGGCCGGGCGGGGTGACATTCTGCCAGCTTGCGCCCCCATCCCGGGAGATGTGAACCAGGCCGTCGTCGCTGCTGGCCCAGAAGACGCCCGCTTCGTGGGGCGATTCTCGGAAGCAGGCCAGGGTGCAGTAATGTTCCGCGCCGCTGGAATCCCAAGTAATCGGGCCACCCGATGCGCCCAGTTTGGACGGGTCGTTGCGGGTCAGGTCCGGGCTGATCATTTCCCAATGCTGGCCGTCGTCCCGGCTGCGCCAAACGTGATTGCCACAGGCGTAGAGCACTGCCGGGTCGTGGGGCGAAAAGATCAGCGGGAAGGTCCAGGGGAAGCGGTAACGCATATCCCCCGGACCGATGTCGCCGCCGGTGGCCTCCGGCCAGACGTTGACCAGCCGAATCTGGCCGCTGCGCAGGTCGGCGCGTTGCAAGCTGCCCTGGCCGCCGGGGGACGAACCGATGGCCCCCACGTAGACGATCTGATCATCTTTCGGGTCTACGGCGATGAAGCCACTCTCCCCGGTGCCGGTGATCTGGCAATTGCCCCAGCCGATGCCGCCGTCGTCGGTGTCGGTGGGCACCCGCACGCTGGAGTTGTCCTGCTGGGTACCGTAGACCCGGAAGGGGAAGTGGTCGTCCACGTCCATGCGGTAGAACTGGGCGGTGAGCTGGTTATAGATAGTGCTGAAGCTCTCGCCGCCGTTGAAGCTGACACAGGCGCCGCCGTCGTTGCCCTGAATCATCCGCCTGTTGTTCTTGGGGTCGATCCAGAGGCCGTGGTTGTCGCCGTGGGGGGTAGAGATTTCGTTGAAATTCTTGCCGCCGTCGCTGCTCTTCCACATACTCAGATTGAGGACGTAGACCGTCTCCCCGTCCTGGGGATCGGCGAAGACGTGCATATAATACCAGGGGCGCTGGCGCAGATCTGCTTTGTCACAGACCAATTGCCAGCTTGCGCCGAAGTCGTCGGAGCGGTAGAGGCCGGGGGCTTCCTTTGCCTCCACCAGCGCCCAGACCCGGCCCGCCTGTACCGGCGAAGCGGCCACGCCGATCTTGCCCAGCAGCCCAGTCTGGGACAGCCCCTTGGCCCGGCTGATATCGGCCCAGGTGTCGCCGCCGTCGGTGGATTTCCAAAGGCCGCTGCCGGGGCCGCCGCTGCTCAACTCCCAGAAGTTGCGATGGACCTCCCAGGTGGTGGCGTAGAGAATCTCCGGGTTCTGCGGGTCGATGCTCAAATCCACCGCGCCCGCCCGCTCGCTCACATACAGAACCTTTTCCCAACTTTTGCCGCCGTCCAGCGAACGGAAGACGCCCCGCTCTTCGTTTGGGCCAAAGGCGTGACCCAGGGCGGCCACGTAGACCCGGTCGGGATTCCTGGGATGAACCCGCACTTTGCCGATGTGCCGGGTGTCGGCCAGACCGCAATGCCGCCAGGTGCGCCCTGCGTCGGTGGATTTGTAAACGCCGTCGCCGTGGCTCACATCCACCCGAATGGTGGATTCGCCCATGCCCGCGTAGATCACATTCGGGTCGGAGGATGAAACGCAGAGATCGCTCACCGAGGCGCTTTTGACAAAGCCGTCGGAGACATTCTGCCAGGTAGTCCCCGCGTCGGTGGTCTTCCAGACGCCGCCGGCCACCGCGCCGAAGTAGAAGGTTGCTGTGTCGTTGGGATCGCCGGCTACGGCGATTACCCGCCCGCCGCGGGAAGGGCCGATACAGCGCCAGCGCATGGCTTGCCAGAAAGTGGGATCGATTTGGATTGTCATTGGGTTTGCTCCGGTTGGGATGGTGGGATGATGAGATGATAGGGGAAGCCAGTGACGTTCTGGGTAGGATTGCACTGTAGCGGAAAGGGCGCGGGAGGTCAAGATTCCGCATTCCCCATTCCCCACGCCCTTTCCCTTTGCCCGGATAGTGAGTTACAATAGTTGACGCATCTTCTCGTTATACTGAGCACGGCCATAGAGTGACATTTTTCACCTTGTCACCCACTCACCTTGTCATCTTGTCAAGTATACCCTTCCCCACTCTACACAGGAGCTACCGATGCCGCTGTTATTCGATATGCCGCTGGAAAAACTGCCAACCTATCAGGGCCGCAACCCCCGGCCAGCCGATTTCGACGATTATTGGGACAAAGCCTTGGCCGAATTGGACAGCATCGCCCCCGCGGTGGAGCTGATCCCCGCCAAGTTCCACTCCCCCTACGCCGAGTGCTTCCATATGTACTTCACCGGCACAGGCGGCGCACGCGTCCACGCCAAACTGCTGCGCCCCAAAAATGCGCCCGAACCCCACCCGGCCATTCTGATGTTCCACGGCTATTCGGGTGACAGCGGCGACTGGCAGAGCAAATTGGGCTTCGTGGCCGCGGGCTACACAGTGGCCGCGCTGGATTGCCGGGGGCAGGGCGGGCTTTCGGAGGACGTGGGCGGCGCGCCGGGGTGGACCCTGCGCGGCCACATTGTGCGCGGGCTGGACGGCGCACCGGAAGACCTGCTCTACCGCCACATCTTTCTGGACTGTGCGCGCATGGCCCAGATTGTGATGGACATGCCCGATGTGGATGAGACACGGGTGGGCGCTACTGGCGGCAGCCAGGGCGGCGCGCTCACGCTGGCTTGTGTCTCGCTCGAACCCCGGGTCAAACGGGCCGCACCCATCTACCCGTTCCTCTCGGACTACAAGCGGGTCTGGGAGATTGATATGGACAAAGACGCCTATGCCGAGCTGCGCGAATGGTTTCGCAAATTTGACCCCCGCCACGAGCGAGAGGAGGAGGTCTTCACCCGGCTGGGCTATGTGGACATCCAATTCCTGGCCCCCCGCATCCGCGCCGAAGTGATGATGGGCGTGGGGCTGATGGACCAGATTTGCCCGCCCTCCAGCCAATACGCGACCTTCAACAAAATCACCTCGCCCAAGCAAGCGGTCCACTACCCGGATTACGGCCACGAAAAGCTGCCCGATTTTGATGACCGCATCTTCGAGTGGATGATGGGGCTGTAAAACAGAGATTGGAGATTGGCGATTGGGGATACAAGAGCGTCGACGTCTCCAATCGCTAATCGCCAATCTCTAATCTTCAATCCCCTACCAGGACTGAGCAGTGAATCATCAAGACCCCGAAAAAATCGCATGGCAAGAATCCAACCGGGCGGCGCTGGCTGCCCGGTTGGAATTTGCGCGTGACGCTGAGGATGACACCCTCTTTACGGAGGAATGGAACGGCCACTTTGTGGCGGTGACAAAAGAGGAGGGGAGCCTGCGTCTCTGGCTCATCGACCAGAACGCAGACGACACGGACTGGGTGCAAAGTATCCTGCGTCTGAACGATCCCCTCTTTTTGCCTATGAGCTACACCCAGGCAATGATGCTGGCCCTGCTCTGGCAACCAACACCAGAGCGCATTTTCGTCAGCGGGCTGGGCGGCGGCGGGCTGGCAACGGTCTTGCATCACTACCTCTGGCAGAGCCACATCGACTGTGTGGAGCTGTCGCCGCCGGTGGTGGCTGCGGCCATGGGCTGTTTTGGCTTTGCCCCGGACGCACGGATGCTCCTGACCACCGGCGACGCGCTGGAAACACTGGCCGCGGCCCCGCCCAGAAGCTACGAGATTCTTTTTCTCGATCTCTTTTTCGACAACGGCGAGACACCGGCCCATCTGGTGACAGACGATTTCTTCCGCCTGTGCCACAGCCGCCTGCGTCCCGACGGGCTGCTCACAATGAATCTGGGCGCAAAAGGGCCGGATTTTTCCCAGCGTCTTGCCCCCATCGCCGCCCACTTCCCTACCGTCTACACCTGCCGGGGGCACGGCTCCACACAGGTCGTCTTTGCTACAGATCGCCCACCCATCTCTCCCTTTGCCTTGACCCAACAGGCCGTCGCCCTACAACAGGAGCACTGCTTCACCTTTCCTTACGTCACGTGGGTTTCTCGCCTGGTGCAGCAGCGGCCCGCGCCGGAGCCAACTCAATGACGGCGCGCTTCGCCAGAGGATGGGGTCTGCTGCGTTCTCTTGCCATCTACTACGGCCTGCCCGCTCGCGCCCGCCGGGATCGGGACTTCTACGCGCAATTCGTCCGCCCCGGCCATCTGGTCTTCGACATCGGTGCGCACGTGGGCAACCGGCTGCGGGTGCTGCGCCAGTTGGGGGCGCGCTGTGTGGCTGTGGAACCCCAGCCCCTCTTCGCCGACCTGTTGCAGAGGCTCTACGGGCGGGATGAGCAGGTAGCACTGGTGCGGGAGGCCATCGGCTCGACGACGGGAGAAGCCACCCTCCACATTTCGAGGCGCACGCCAACCGTCACGACCCTTTCGGTGGGGTGGATGGCCGCGGTGCAGCAGGCCGGTTCCTTTGCCGATGTGCGCTGGGAGGAAACAGTGACCGTTCCCGTGACGACGCTGGATGCACTCATCACCCGCCACGGCACGCCGGATTTCTGCAAGATCGATGTGGAAGGCTCGGAACTGGCCGTATTGAAAGGGCTGTCTGTACCCCTGCCCCTGCTCTCTTTCGAATACATCCCGGCCACGCGTGAGATGGCCCTGGCCTGTATCGAGCGCCTGCAAGCGCTGGATGACTATCGCTACAACTGGTCCGTGGGTGAGGAGCAGAGACTGGCGTCGGACGTGTGGTTGCATGCGCAGGAGATGGCGGCGCGGCTGGGGCAGATGGGGGTCAACGACAGGTCGGGGGATCTCTACGCGAGGAAAGCAGCGTAAGAACGCGGATGACAGAATTTACCGATGAGTCCAGTCCAAAAAGCACAAGGGTACACCGCGGAGGCGCAGGGAGCGCGGAGGAAACGCGGAGATTTTCTCCTGAATTTCTCCGCGTTTCCTCCGCGAACTCCGCGTCTCCGCGGTAAAATTCTCTTTTTTCTCACTGAGCTCATAGTTTGAAAGGCCATTATGCAACTCATCGACAACCCATCCGGCAACTATCGCTTCCTCACCGGCATCGCGCCCTATTCAGCAGGGGTGACGGCCCTGCCCGGCCACGAAATTGTGCGGGCTGTGCTGGCCCATCCCCTGCCCTGGCGCGAGGGCTTTGCCCGCATGGAGCGCCATTTGAACGAGCTGGGCCGTCCCCGCGCCGCGCTCTGCGCCGTCGAACTGCGCTCCCCCGCGCCCTTTACCTTCGCAGGCTTTGCCGCCTTCAACGGCGAGTACCAGACCCACCTGGCGCAGTGGGGTCTGCTGCTGGACGGGCGCAATCCCGTCGCCCGCACAAATGTGGCCCCGGCGGTCAACCCGCCTGCCGAGCCGTCCCTCTACGCCTTCTCCTACACTGTGCCCACGGCCAGCGCGGGCGAACCCCGCACCTTCATCGTGGCCGGCGCCGGCGATCTGCGCGATCAGGCCGATCTCTCCCCTACCGCCATCGTCCGCCCCGGCGACACCTCTGCCGCCGCCATGCGCGAGAAGGCAGCAGCGGTGCTGAATGTGATGCAGGAGCGGCTTTCCGGCCTGGGGATGGCGTGGGCAGATGTGGGCGGTGTGGGTGTCTATACAGTGCAACCGCTGCACTCGCTGCTGGAAGTCGAACTCCTTCCGTCGCTACACGAAGCCACAAAGTGCGGCATCCACTGGCACTACAGCCGTCCCCCCATCGCTGGGCTGGAATTCGAGATGGACCTGCGGGGGGTGCGGGTGGAGGAAAGAGTAGGGACTGGGGAATAGGGAATGGGGAATGGGTCACGCCGACGTAACTCCCCAATCCCCAGTCTCCAGTCCCCAATCCCCAGTTGTAGAGCTTTGCCTGTCGTGCTATACTTCGGCCTGTGTGTTCAGATGGGCCAATCCCCAACATCAACTGTTTCGCCGGCCAATGGGTTGGCATTCCCGGCATCTGTCTCAAGGAGGAGAATCGAATGGCGCGCAAGGAAGAAGAATATCTGATCCAGAATGCCCTGCTGGCACGGCTGCAGCGAGGACAGATCGACCGCCGTCAGTTTCTGACCCGGATGATGGGAGCCGGGTTGGGCATTGCAGGTGTAAGCGCGGCCCTGGCCGGTTGCGCTGCGCCGGCGGCCCCGTCAGCCGCACCCCCGGCTGCGAGCGGTGGCGCAGCCCCGGCAGCCGCGGCCCCCAGCAGCGAACGCCCGCTGACCCCCACCTTTTACCAGTGGATCGAAGACCTGCACCCAAGCATCCCCACAGTCAACGCCAATTTCCCCGGCCTGAACTACCAGATCGCCCCGGTGGAGGGCTTTGGCATCGAGCGCTTTGTGGCCGAATCCAAAAACAACGAAAGTACCTGGGATGTCTACGTGGGCATGACGCCCTTCGTGGAGATGACCGCGCTGATCGAAGCCGGTGTCATCGAGCCGTGGGACGACTACATTCCTCGGGATGTGCTGGACGATCTGATCCCCTCTATCCGCGCCGAATGCACGGTGGATGGAAAGCTCTATAGCTGGCCCTTCCTGCTGGATGTGATCGGCATGGGCTGGAATTCCGAGATGACCGACACCGCCGGCATCGCGTCCGTGCCCTCCACCTGGACCGAATATCTGGAAGCCTCGAAACAGATTCAGTCGTCGGGCGCGGCCCTCTACGGCTGCACCTTCGACTCCCACGGCTGGCGCTCCCTGGCCCCTTACACCCACAGCCTGAGCTCGGATGTCTACACAGCGGAAGGTCTCTTCGACTTCACCAGCGAACCGGCCATTGAAGCGCTGAAGCTGATGAAAGAGATGATGGCCCTCTCCCACCCAGACATTCTGCTGGAAGGCGCAAGCGACGGCGGCGTCAACGGCACACCGGATGAAGTAGCGTTTGCCGCCCGCAAAGTAGCGTACTACACGAAGTACTTCAACGCGCCCCTGCGTATGGCCGCCAACTGGCCCGATCCATCCAAGTTGATGATGGGCGGATTGCCCAAGTTTGAGAATGGCGAGGGTTCGACGGTCTTCTGGACCACCGGCTCCTGCCTCTTCAAACACGGCAAGAACAAAGAGAAGGCCGCCGAGTATGTGAAGGCGTTGACCTACGATATGCAAATCTGGCAGGATTCCATCGCAGGCACGCCCGTGGCCCATCCCGGTCAGTTGCCTCCCTACCAGTCCCTCTACGCGGCCTGGGACGCCAACCGCCCGGACTGGCTGCCCGATTTCGTGGGGCTGATCACCGGCCAGTTGCCCAAAGCGCGGGCCATCACCAACCACGCCTTTGGCCTCAGCCAGTTCCAGATTGCCAAGTCGGAATGGGAAAAGTATCTGACCGGCGCAGAACCAGACCCGATGATCGCCATGCAGGGCGCGCGGGATATCGTGTTGGCCGAGATCGCCAAGACGAAAGCGTAAGAGTTGCAGGTGGAAAGTTGCAGGTGGAAAGTTGCAAGTGGCAGGTTGCAGGTGTCTGAATCGTGCCACCTTCCACTTGCAACCTTCCACTTTCCACCTGCATACCTGCAACCTGCATACTTGCAACCTGCAACGACTCCCTATCCACAGGCAACGGATCGCATGGCTACGATTTCTTCATCCATCAAACTCAAAGAAACGTCCAGTCTACGTAAGCGGCTGGGGCTGGAATCTTTGGGCAATTGGGTTTTTCTCATCCCCTCGCTCTTTTTCTTTATCGGTTATATGGTCTATCCCATCCTGCGTGTGCTCTGGATGAGTTTTACCGACTATCGCTATCTCAGCCAGCAGCCCGCGCAATGGGTCGGTCTACAGAATTACGTCAACGCCTTTGCTGACCCGCTGGTTTCCGCCGGGCTGAGCCGGGCCGCCCAATTTACGCTGATGTTTCTGCCCGGCACGATTATCCTGCCCCTGCTCCTGGCCGTACTGGTGGACCGGGTGGAGCATCGCACGGTCGCCACCATCTACCGGGTGATTCTGCTCATCCCCGCGGTCATCCCCGGCCCAATGATTTTCGTCCTCTGGAAGTGGCTCTACAACTTTCAGATCGGCCCCATCAACTACATTCTGGTGGAAGTGCTGCACCTCTTCACACCCCAGACCGCGCCCCAATGGCTGGGCGGCACAGCGCTGACCCTGCCCGCAGTGGCAATCTTCGAGGTCTGGTGGGGGCTGGGTTACCACACAATGTTTTTCCTGGCCGGGCTGGCCGCTGTCCCCAAAGAGCTGTATGAAGCGGCCCGCATCGACGGAGCCAACGAGTGGAGGTTGCTCTGGTACGTGACGATACCCCGGCTGCGCCCGATTCTGGCCGTGCTGGTGGTCCTGCGCTTTGGCTCGGCGATGGCGGTGATCGACGAGTATTTGATCTTCGGCGGCTTCAACCGGGCCTCGCCCACCTACACGTGGACCGTCTATATGTACGATCTGGCCTTCAAAATCGGCGACTGGCTGCAAGGCTATGCCGCGGCCATCGGCTGGATCGGCGCGCTGTCGATGATGTTTGTGGTGGCCGGGCTGCTCTACATCTTCCGCCCCCAAGACGGGTAGGGAAATGCGGAGTGCGGAATGGG
>JACQGT010000510.1 GCA_016199425.1 Chloroflexota bacterium | reverse complement strand
TCAACCGGCGCTAGTCCTGTATAGTTACTTGGTTGATTGGTTGATTGGGTTACCGCCAATTCAACCAATCAACTACTCAACCAATCAACTATCCTACTCCGCCGTTCCATCAATAGCACGTCCCGCCAGACGCCGCCCATTTGGCCGATCTTCTCCCGGCGGCCCACAATGCGAAAGCCACGACGCTCGTGCAGGCGGATACTGGCGGCGTTTTCCGGGAAGATGCCCGCCTGCAATGTCCAGATGCCCGCGACCTCCGACTGTTCCACCAGTTCGGCCAGCAGCGCCCGGCCCACGCCCTGCCCCCGGACAGACGCGGCCACGTAGACACTCACCTCAGCCACGCCCCGGTAGACGTGGCGTTTGGACGTGGGGCTGAGCGCGGCCCAGCCCGCCACAGCGCTGTCCACTTCCGCCGCCAGCCGGGGAGCCGTCAGTTTGCCCGCGTCCCATTCGTCCCATTCTGGCGCGCTCTGCTCAAAGGTGGCATTGCCTGTGGCGATGCCCTCGGCGTAGATGCGGCGCACGGCAGGCCAGTCGATTGGGTTCAAAGGACGAATTGACAGCGACATTTTTCCTCACTCACGCAAACCCAAACGCTCCAACCCCTCTTCGATCAGCATCCCCAGCACCCGCATGGGTTTGATGGGCATTCATCAGCTTTTCGTGTGCCATAGCCCTTTCCCGTCGCCCCTACTCTACTTCGGTTGTATGGCCTGCGCCAGCCGCCACCAGCGCGTCCAGAATCTTGCGATAGCCTGTGCAACGGCAGAGATTGCCCGTCAGCGCCTGGGCGGCCTCGTCCCGGCTGGGGTGGGGTCGTTCTTCCAACAGCTTGGCCCCGCTCATCACAAAGCCGGGGGTGCAATAGCCGCACTGCACGCCGCCGCTGCGTGCCAATGCGGCCTGGATCGGGTGCAATTGCTCCCCTTCGCTCAGCCCTTCAACGGTAACGACGACACTGCCCGCGGCCCGCTCCGCTGGGACCAGACAGGCCATCACCGCCATCCCATCCAGGAAGACGGTACACGCGCCGCACTCCCCCTCCGCACAGCCCTCCTTCACCCCCACATAACCGGCGGCGCGCAGGGAATCGAGGAGGGTCATCTGACCGGGCAATTCGACCGATTTCCCGTTGACGATTGCGTATTTTGCGGTCCGTCGTCCACCGTCCGCTGTCTGCCGTCCCGCCCCCACCGGCCACTTGCCACCCGTGCCGCCCCAGAGTGTTACCGGCTTGTCAGACCAACCGTCCCGCTCACGGCCATCCCGTAACTGACGCAGCAGGCGGGCTGTGAGGGTTTCCACCATTGCCCGGCGGTAGTCTGCGCTGGCGCGGATGTCATCGATGGGGCTGGCCGCGGTCACTGCCAGCCGGGCGGCTTCGGCGATAACGTCGTCGGTCAGCATTTTCCCGATTAGGAATGCTTCGGCTGCTTCGGCGCGGGTGACTACCGGCGTCACCGCGCCCAAAGCGATAGAAGCGGCAGCCAGACCCCCACCCCAACCCTCCCCCAAAACGGGGGAGGGAGCAGAACCCCCATCCCGACCCTCCCCCACTGTGGGGAAGGGGGCAGAACCCCCACACCGACCCTCCCCCACACTGGGGGCGAGAGCGACGCTCCCCTCTCCCTCAGAGGGAGAGGGGCCGGGGGTGAGGGTGAGAACAACTGCTACGCTGACGACGCTGATAGCCTGCGCACGGCGCAGACCCAATTTGATAAACGAACCCCGCTCGTTTTCGGCCAGGGCGCGCAGGGAGATGCCGGTGAGAATTTCGTCGTCGGCCATATCCACGCGGCGGAAGGCGGTCATAAAATCAGCCAGGGGGAGAGTGCGCGCCCCCCGCTCTGCGCTGGTGAGCGTCACGGCGGCGTCCAGGGCCAGGAGGGGCACAATCGAATCGTTGGCCGGGCTGGCAGTGATGACGTTCCCGGCCACAGTGGCCCGGTTGCGAATCTGGGGCGCGCCCACTTCCCAGCAGGCCCGGGCCAGAGGGAAGGCCTTCTGGACGATCAGCAGGCTGGCCGCGCACTGGTTGTGTGTCACCAGCGGCCCCAGTTGGATACGCCCGTCCTCTTCCCGAATCTCGGCCAGACCAGGGATACGGGTCAGGTCGATCAGAGCCGGTGCGCCGCCGTCCGGTGCGCGGCGCGCGCCCCGTTCCATCTCCAGGAGCAGGTCCGTGCCGCCGGCGATGATGCGGGCGCGGTCGCGCAGGTCCGCTTTCAGGGCGAGGGCTTCGGCTAGGGTGGTGGGGGAGTAGTAGGAAGTGTACACAGACGATTGACCAATGTGACTTGTGCGAGAGATGAAAGAATGTCTCCTCTATTTTAGCAGGTTTGGGATAGAGTTGAAAGCAATTCGGGGGTGAGACAAATTGAAGATTGTCAGCACTCCCGCAGATATTCAGGCTGACGGCCCCGATCGAGAGAGGGAAAGCGGAAAGAAGAGGGCGACGACTGTTGCACGGGGCCTCGGCGCTTCATACGCTTTGGGGGAGAAAGTGCCGGGGACTTTTCAACCTGAAATCTGCCCCGTTGTGCGCAGGAGCGTCTCCTGCACCAGAAGCTCGTGGCTGGCCGGGCGATCCGGTGGCTGCTTGCCTTTCAGAACCGCGATGAAGGCTTCCAGTTCCAGGTCGTAGAGTTCCTGGCGGCTCTGGGCCGAGATGGGGATGCGTTGCTCGCCCTGTCGGTAGCCGCCGTCGGCATCCTCCAGGCAGAGGCGGATGGCGTGGCCTGGCTCGAAAGGTTCGAGCAAAACGGCGCTGCCCCGGCTGCCGTAGACCTCAAAGCGGCGCGCCATCGGGCGGGGCTCCATCGCCGCAATGTCCACAACCGCGATGGCTTTCGCATATTCCAGCACGCCCAGGGTATTATCGGCAAAGGCCGGGACAATACCGCTGTGGTTGTGGAAAAAGCCGGTTGTCCGTGCGGGCCTCCCCAATAGCCAAACGATCTGGTCCAGCATATGGCCGGCCAGATCGTAGAAGATGCCTGCGCTGTGTTGGCTGATCACCTCGCGCTGGGCGATGCTGATCCAGGTGGACATGTGGGCGCGGATGGAGAAAATGTCGCCCAGCAGCCCGGATTTGGCCCAGTTGGCGATGCGCCGGAAGCCGTTGTGGTAGCGGAACATATAGCCCATCTGCACGTATAGCTGGCGCGCCTGGGCTTCGGCCATCACTTCCTGCCATCGGGGCCAGTTCTCGCCCGCGGGCTTGTCATACCAGACGTGCTTGCCCGCGGCGACGATCTCCGCGGTCTGCTCCAGGCTCTCGCTGTTCAGCCCTTCGGAGGCAATCGCCACAATCGACGGATCGTCCAGCATCTCCCGTTTGTCGTCGAACCAATGGAGATTGCGCAGGGGCCCGCTTGTCGCCTGCACCTGTCGTCTCCGTTCCGGGTCCGGTTCATAGACGCCGACCACTTCCACATCCGGGTTGGTCAGCATCGCCAGCAGTTTGCCCGCGGCGTGTCCGTGTTTGATGCCGTATTGGGCCATACGGATGGGGGTCATCATTTGCTCCGATTTGTGTTTGAATACCATTCCCGTATAGTATGAACCCAACTGCGTAATAATTCAAGCCAGAAGGAGAGCCAGCGATGACCGAACATACCTTCCGCGATCTCAACAAAAATGGCCGACTGGACCCCTACGAGGATAGCCGTCTGCCTGTGGAAGAACGGGTGGCCGATCTTCTGGGCCAGATGACCCTGGAAGAGAAGGCAGGGCTGATGTTCCACACAATGCTCGGAATGAACCCGGACGGCACGCTCCAGGACGGGATGGGCGGCTTCGGGCCGATCTTCACCACTCGGATGGTGGCGGAGCAGAAGATCAACCACTTCAATGTGCTGCGGGGGGCAGAGCCGGGAACGATGGCCGCCTGGCACAACCGGCTGCAACGGCTGGCCGCATCCACCCGTCTGGGCATTCCCGTCACCCTTTCGTCGGATCCGCGCCACGCCTTCACCAACAACCCCGGCGCGGCGTTGATGGCCGGTCACTTCTCCCAGTGGCCGGAGCCTATCGGTCTGGCTGCCATCGGTGACGAAGAACTTACCCGGCAATTCGCCGATATGGCCCGCCAGGAGTATCTGGCCGTGGGCATTCGGGTGGCTCTGCATCCTATGGCCGACCTGGCCACCGAACCCCGCTGGGCGCGCATCAACGGCACTTTTGGCGAGGACGCGCAGCTTTCCGCCCGGCAGACGGCAGCCTACATTCGGGGTTTTCAGGGCGAAGTTCTGGGCGCGCAGAGCGTGGCCTGCATGACCAAACACTTCCCCGGCGGCGGGCCCCAGATGAACGGCGAAGACCCCCACTTTTCCATCGGCAAGGAGCAGGTCTACCCCGGCAATCATTTCGATTACCACCTGATCCCTTTTCAGGCTGCCTTTGCCGCGGGCACTTCTCAAATTATGCCCTACTACGGGATGCCGGTGGAGACCGAACACGAGGCAGTCGGCTTTGGCTTCAACCGGGGCATCGTCACCGGTCTGCTGCGGGAAAAGTACGGCTTCGATGGGATCGTCTGTACGGATTGGCGGCTGCTGACAGATGCGCTGGGAGCGGATGGAAGATTGATGGTGGAGGCCAAGTGCTGGGGCGTGGAAGATCTGAGCGCGGCGGAACGGGCGCGCAAGGCGCTGGACGCCGGGGTGGACCAGTTCGGCGGCGAAGCCTGCCCGGAGGTGATTGTGGAGCTGGCGCGAGGCGGACAGGTGAGCGAGGCGCGCATTGACGGTTCGGCGCGCCGTCTGCTCCGGGAAAAATTCCGGCTCGGCCTCTTTGACAATCCTTTTGTGGATGAAGATCGGGCCGTCGAAATTGTGGGCAATCCAGCGTTTCAGACCGCGGGCGATCTGGCCCAGCGCAGATCGATTGTGCTGCTCAAGAATGGCGGGGAAAATACGCCCCTGCTTCCCCTGACCGGGCGACCTAAACTCTATGTAGAGGGCATCGCCCCCGAAGCGGTCGCGCCCTTCGCCGAACGGGTGGAGAGTCCCGACGCGGCCGATTTCGCCATTCTGCGTCTCTCCACGCCCTACGAACCCCGTGAAGGTTTTTTGGAGCGCTTCTTCCATTCGGGGGATCTGGACTTCAAAGAGTCGGAACTCTCTCGTATCCTGGAGATTCTGGGCCGGGTTCCGACGATTGTGGACATCTATCTGGAACGGCCTGCGGTCATCCCGGAAATTGCAGCCAACAGCGGGGCC
Source organism: Chloroflexota bacterium (assembly GCA_016199425.1). Classification (GTDB taxonomy): domain Bacteria; phylum Chloroflexota; class Anaerolineae; order Caldilineales; family Caldilineaceae; genus JACQGT01. The sequence continues at coordinate 3,289 of JACQGT010000510.1, read as the reverse complement.
CTGCTCGCCAACTTTGGGGCCAGTGACGCCGCGCTGCTGGATCTGATCTTTGGCCGCTGCGCGCCGACAGGCAAACTGCCCTTCGAGTTACCGTCGTCGATGGAAGCCGTGCGGGCGCAGAAGGAAGATGTGCCCTACGATTCGGAGAATCCGCTCTTTCCTTTCGGTTTCGGGCTAGGGTACTAAGCAGGAGTTTGCGCACCGAAACCACAGATAATTGGCCCAACCAGTGACGACGAAATTATTGGGCATAGGTTGTCAAAGGGAGTTGTCCTTTAGATGAGCTACTGCCTTTGCCACAGCCCCCAAGAAGTCAGCCGAGCTTTCAATGTAGCGCAGATTGTAGCGGGTACACTTGTCCCGCACATCTGCGCTCAAAATCTTGAACTTTTCAATGCTGCGAGCCATCTCTGTGTCGTCGAAATCGCTCATCCAATCGTTCGTCGCCCCGTCAAACTGGCGCAACTGGCGCAGTTTCGTCGGCACATCCACATCGGCGTAGCCGAGGAAACAACTGCGCACCTGTCCGGGCCACGCTTGGTGCAATTCCCAGGCAAATTGTGGGCGCATCTGCACCCCTTCCAACAGATATTCTTCCTCATTTTCCAGCATCGCCGTCGCCAGCGGTTTGACCACCGGCCACATCAGATCGGCGACCCGCACTTCGTCGTCGTCTGCATCGACGCCGGAGAGGGGCAACCCGTTTGACAGCCCTATCATCAGATAGTCCAGACAGAAAAAGGGGATGCCCGTCTCGGCCAGAAAGCGCCGGGCAACGGTGGAGTTGCCGGCGCGAGCCGCTCCACCGATCAGATAGAGCATTCCTACTCCTCCGCTTCCTCCCACTCTTCCAGCACCAGTGCCTCGTCGCCCCCGTCAGCAGAACGGATGGCCTGCTCGAACTGGCGCAGGGCCGAACGCATCTTCTCCTGGCGCATAGCCATTGTCAGATCGCCCCGGGTGCGTTCCAACACACCGCGCAGCACATCGGTCTGGCGACGCAACCCCATTGTCACCGCATCGGGAAAGTCCACCGTCACCTGTAAGGAATATACGTCGTCCATCATGCGCAGAAAGGGTTCGGCGGCCTCTACCTGATCCTGGCGCATCAGGTCCAGGGCGAAACGGCGCATCTCCGTAGCCGCTTCGGACATCCCCTTCAGGTAGGTTGCGCCGATCACTTGCAGGGCGGCCGGCGTGGGAAAATCGCCGCCAGTGATGAAGGCGTGGAGCAGGTGTGCCTCCACCACCTCCTTCAGCGCGTCCTGGGTGTAGCCTGTGTGGTAGAGGTCCGGGAAATCGGCCAGAGGCAGAACCATCGCCGCCGCGTCCTGGCGGGCCTGGGCCAGCAGAGCCGCGGCCTCGTCCATCTCGTGGCGGTGCATAGCCCGAATGCTGTGGGCGCAGATGCGGATCAGCGCCCGGCTGCGGCTTAGAGTTTCGTCCCGCACAGCGTTGATCCGCTCCATCTCCGCAATAATCCCATCGACAATCGTAGAGAGTTCGTTCGTAGCCATCGGTTAAAATCCCCCGGCGAAGGTATCGATCATCAACTTCACATCACCCAGAGGGTAAAGAATCGGGCAGGTGGCGCCGTTTTCCATATACTGGCGCACTTTGGCCTTGACCTCTGTCGGTGTGCCGCTGGCTGTGATGCGGGTCACCAGATCATCCGGCACAAGGGGCATGGCCTGGCGCACCTGCTCTTTGGTGGCGGGCCAGCCCAGAATCGACTGAATCTTCTCCACAATTTCCGGCTTGACGCCGCTGGCTTTGGCGATGTGGGGCTGCTGGGCCAGGTATTGGGTGAGCAGTTCCCGCGCGCCGTCCAGGGCCACCTGCTGGTTTTCGTGGACCGAGCAAACGATTAGTTGGGGGCGGTCGATGTCGTCCAGTGTGCGCCCGGTAGAGCGTGCCCCCCGCTCCAACTGTTCCAGCGCCGCGTGGTTGTAGTCCGGCGGCACACAGTAGTTAAGCACTGCTCCGTCAGCGATGGCACCGGTCAACTCCATCATTTTGGGACCGGTGGCGCCGATTAGTACGGGCACGTTGCGGGGTTCTCGGCGGCCATGCACCACATCCAACTCGATGCCGCTGACTTTGTGGAACTCGCCGTCGAAGGTCACATTTTCCATAGCCAGCAGGCGGCGCATCACCTCAATTGTCTCCTGCATAGCGGTCAGGGGTTTGCGCCGGTCGATGCCCACATTGCGGGCCAGGGGATCCCACCAGGCGCCAATGCCGCAAAGGATGCGGTCCGGGGCCAGATCGTCCAGGGTCAGGAAGGTGGCGGCCAGCAGCCCAATGTTGCGCGTCCAGTTGTTGATGACGCCGGAGCCGATTTTGATCCGTTGGGTGACCGCGGCGTAGGCGGCCATAGGCACAATCGCATCCCGCACCAGCCGGCTCTCCGCCTGCCAGACCGCCTCGAAACCCCGCTCCTCGGCGTATTGGGCATAGGCCATCCCGTCGCGGATGGGGTGCTTGTCCTGCAGATAGAGGGCGACACGGGTATATTTTTTGTCGGCCATGGGTGGGAGGCTCCTTTGCCGGTAGAGAAGGGATGATGGGATTGTGGGATGATGCAAAGATAAAAATCGCGAGTCGGGCGAATTGTCTGACAATTGCTGGGTGTGATTGTACCAGAAACTGAGTTTCTCAGAGAAACTCAGTTTCCGCGTGTGGTCTATCGGGGATCGGAACGTTTTTCTTCTGGACGATTCTGTGGTATAAACAATCACACAGTCGCGGCAGAACGATTCCGTTTGAGCGGGCGATGTAAACCGGTTTTCAAAAATCGACCCCATCCCGTCCATTCGGTCTCTGTCGACCCGGCAATCGTCTCTTTTTCCCAGTTTTCAATCCTCTATTGTTCCGAATGCTTCGATTCTATCGAAACAATTCACTTGCGTCCTGATCCCATAGGAGGTGTATCCTTGCAAGCGTTCGATTTTGTTTCAGCCCGTAGTGTAGATGAGGTGGTCGCTGCTTTGGCCGCCGGGGGCGAACGGGCCAGACCACTGAGCGGCGGGACCGACCTGCTGGCTCAGATGAAAGAAGGCCGGCGCAGTCTCGCCACCGTTGTCGATCTGAAGCGCATTCCCGAGTTGATGGAACTGCGCTTCAGCCCGCAAAGCGGTCTCTGGTTGGGGGCGTCGGTTCCTTGCCACGTCATCAACCGCAATGCGGACGTGCAGAAGATGTACCCCGCGCTGCACGATTCCACCGGCCTGATCGGGGGAACGCAGATTCAGGGCCGGGCCAGTCTGGGCGGCAACCTGTGCAACGC
>JACQGT010000475.1 GCA_016199425.1 Chloroflexota bacterium | reverse complement strand
TGGAACTGCTGGAGGTAGTGCTTGGGATAGTGGCAGGTGCGATCGCTATTGGTGGTGGCAAGCTGTTTGATGAAGAGGCCGTAGGGGGTGGTGAATTTGAACTTGACGGTGAACTGGTCGATCTTCTCCACCACCACCGGGTCGCCGCCCGAAGTCCAATCCTTGGGGATACTGGGGGTGTACTCTTCGTTCATCAGCATATCTTCATACCAGAACAGGATGTCGTCCGCGGTCAGTGGCTCGCCATCCGAGAAGAGGATACCCTCGCGCAGATGGAAGGTGAACTCCGTGGAATCCGCGTTGGCCTCGTAGGATTCGGCCAGGTTGGGGATGATCCCATCCCACTTGGGGGTCCAACGCAGCAATTGCTGGTAGCCGCCGTTACGGATGTAGAAGTTGGCGTTTACTTCGGCTGTCGCGCCTCGCCACTCCGCGCCGTACTGACCGATGCCGTCCACCGCATCCACCACCATCGGCGCTTTGGGCAGTCGTTCGCTCAAGGGTGGCAACTGGCCTGCATCTACCAGCGCGCGCAACATCGGCGCTTCGTGGACCGAGGACAGGCTGCTGCTGGCTGCTGCGCTCTCGGCGGCTGACGCGGCTGGGGCTGCCGCCGCGGGCGCTTCGGCTGCCGGCGCGGGTCCAGCCGGCGCACAGGCCGCCAACGCAACACTCGTGGCTGCGCCAGCCCCCAATAGGAGGAACTCTCGACGGGAAAGACTCTTGGCGCTCTTTGATCGCTGTGCTTTCATCCTTCTCTCCATTTTCTCTATGACTGACGTGGGTAACGAAAAGTGACTGACAAACGGCTGAAAGATGGGGTTGTGAACGGAATCGAACGGTGATACTATGTGTAGAGTAACCGGTCACGTGACCGGTCACGGAAAGACTAACACGAAGCGATCTCTGTGTCAAGCACGTTTTTTGTGGTGTGTGATAAGCTATACGCTTGTTGTGACTGTACAAATTGGATGGCGGAACTATCTCGCAGAGCGAGCAGACGATGAAGCAGCGAATTACCATTCGGGACGTGGCGCGGGAGGCAGGCGTCTCCCGCCAGACCGTCTCTCGGGTGATCAATGACAAGGGCGAACTCAGCCCGGCCACCAAAGAGCGCGTGCAGGCGGTGATCCGGCGTATGGGCTACCGGCCCAGCCGCACCGCACGCAGCCTGACCACCCGGCGCACCCTGACCGTTGGTTTTGTGGTCCCCACCATCGCCAACCCCTTTTTCGCTGAGCTGGCCCGGGGTGTGCAGGACGCGGGTCGGGCCAGGGGCTATCACATCTTTCTCTGCAACACCGATTGGGATCCGGCAGAGGAGTTGGAGCTGCTCCATACCCTGGCCGCGCAGCCGGTGGATGGCATTATTCTGACCAGCTCGCGGCTGGAGGATGAAGCCCTGCAAGCCTTTGCCGATACGTTTCACCCGCTTGTGCTGGGCGGACGGCTGCCCGCGGAGTACCCCGGCATTGGGCGGGTGGAGGTGGAGAACGACGCAGGAATGTTGATGGCTGTGGAGTATTTACAGGGCAAGGGGCATACGGCGATTGGCTATCTGGCCGGGCCGGAGACCGCGCCGACGATGAGCAACGCGCTGCGGGAGATCGGCTATCGCAAGGCAATGGTGGCCTGTGCTCTGCCCAATGGGGATCGCTGGATTCGGCGGGGCAACCTGACCGCAGAAGGGGGCTATCAGGCGGCTATGCAGCTATTCCAGGCCGCGCCCGAATTGACCGCACTGGTGGCCCACAACGATCTAATGGCGATCGGCGCCATCCAGGCCTGCCAGGAAGTGGGCCGCCAGGTGCCGGACGAGTGCGCGATTGTAGGCTTCAACGACATCGACCTGGCGGCTATGGCAAACCCGCCCCTGACCACCATCCGGTTGGACCGCCACCGCTTCGGCTACGAGATGATGAATCTGTTGTTGGAGATGATCGACAACCCCGGCAAGCACTTTCCTGCCAAAACCATACCCATTGATGGGCTTGTGATCCGCAAATCGGGATAGGCTGAGCGTCTTTCCGCCAGTTTTCACACCGGAGGAGAAGGCGCGCTATGGGATTAGGCCCACGGCGCTTGATTGCTCACGCCATCTTCCCCAGTTCCCCAATCCCTCTCTCCACCCGGCGCAGAACCTCCTCCCGGCCCAGCGCCTGCATACTCTCGAAGAGGGGCGGCGAGACCTTTTTGCCGCTGATGGCGGCGCGGAAGGGGCCGAAGTAGCCGCCCGCGCTGACGCCCAACGCGGTTGCCCGCTCCCGCAAGGCGGCCTGGATGTCGTCGGGCAGGAATGGTTCAATCGTGCGCAGCACAGCCGCGCCATCCTCCAGCACAGCGATGCTCTGGGCCGCGTCCAATTTGCGTCCCAGCAGCAGGGATGGGTCGTCGTAGACAATTTCGTCTGCGCTTTTGTAGGCCCAATCGATCCACCAGATCGCCTCGTCTAGCCGTTTGATGCGCTCCTGAATCTGGGGCACGAGAATGTCCAGCCTGCTGTCGGTCTGCAGTTTGACCGGGACAATCTTCAATTGCTTGCTCAAAATGGGGATCAACTGCTCTTTCAGCGCGGCCGGCGTCAACTGGCGGATGTACTGGCCGTTGATCCAGTCCAGCTTGTCATAAGGCAGGGCCGCGGCTTTGGGGTTGATTTGGCCGATGTCAAAGCGGTCAATGGCCTCTTCCCGCTGAAAAATCTCCACCGCTGGGTCGTAGTTCCAGCCCACATTCGTCAGAAAGTTGAACATCGCATCGGGCAGATAGCCGGCGCTGATAAACTCATGCACCAGGGCCAGATACTCCTTGCCCTCCACAACTTTCTTGCGCTTGCTCATCTTACCCTGGCCGCTGGGATCCAGAATCACCGGCAGGTGGACCAGCACGGGTAGTTGCCAGTCGAACGCCTCTACCACCAGCTTGTGGATGGGCGCGGTGGGCAGCCACTCCTCGCCGCGCAGGACGTGGCTGATCTCCATCAGGTGGTCGTCCACCATCGCGGCCAGGTGATAGGTGGGCAGCCCGTCGCTTTTGAGCAGCACTTCATCCTGCAACTGGCGGTTGTCCACGGTAATGTCGCCCCGGATCAGGTCGGTGAAGGTTGTTTTGCCTTCCAGGGGCACGGCCAAACGAATGACGGAGGGCAGGCCATCGGCTTCACGTGCTGCCCGCTCCTCCCCGCTGAGATGGCGGCAGAGACGGTCATAGCGGGTGGGCTGCTTCTTGCGCCGCTGCTCCTCGCGC
>JACQGT010000462.1 GCA_016199425.1 Chloroflexota bacterium | reverse complement strand
GGACGGCGAAACCGTTGCGCAACTGAACCGTCAGCGTCGAATCAAAAAACTCCCCGGCCACCACCCGGTCCACATATTCCTGCGCGCTCATCTGAGAGCGGTAGCGGGCGTAGCCGGGCAGGACACCCCCGGCCACAAAGCCTCGTTTGTTGGTTCGCTGTACCAGCCCCTTGCGCAGATCGTAGAGGCGGCGGGCAATGCCCCGCCCCCGGTAGTCGGGATGGACGCCGATCTCCGTGCCGTAGTACCATTCGCCGGCCGGGTTGTGGTGTTCATAGCAGGTGCCGGTCAGCTCGTCCAAGTCGTGCTGGGGATGGGCGAAGTCGAAATCAATAAAGACCCCCGCGCCCACACCCACCACCCGGGATCCATCCAACACCACAAATGTGCCTTCGGGAAAGACCGCCGCGTGCTGGACAAATTCGTGCTCTTTGTAGAGCGCTTCCCACGGGGTGTGGGGATAGCAGATCTTCTGCAGCTCGGCCAGTTGCGCGGCGTGTTCGGGCAGAAGATTGATAAAGCGGAGAGCGTCCATTGGCCTCCGTCCAGTTTGAAAAGAGGGTATTGGGTATTGGATATTGAGTAGTTCGTCGGTTCGTCGGCGGGACGCCACTACGAAATATCCAATACCCAATATCTACAGGGCCATTTCCTGCACCTGGGCGAAGGCGTAGTCCAGCTTTTGCAGCGCCTCATCCACGTGCTCCCTCGTGGCGGTGAGGGGCGGGGCGATGCGCAGGGTATTGCTGTACAGCCCGCCCTTGCCGATGAGCAGCCCCAGTTTCTTGGTAATCTCAAAGAGCGCAGCCACTTCTTTGGCGGCCGGTTCTTTCGTCTGGCGGTCGGTGACCATCTCCACCCCCTGCATCAGACCCATCCCCCGCACGTCGCCGATGAGGGGGTACTTCTCCTGCAAGCGTTCCAGGCCGGCAGCCAGATGGCCGCCCACCTCCGCGCTGCGGGACGGGGGCGCGTCCGCGTGCATGGCTTCCAGGGTTCCCAGCGCAGCCGCGCAGGAGACGGGATTACCGCCGAAAGTGCTGATAGTCAACCCCGCGCCCACAGTGGCCGCAGCGATCTCCGGGGTGGTGGCCGTGGCCGAGAGGGGCAGCCCGTTGGCGATACCTTTCGCCATTGTCATCACATCCGGGACGACGCCCGAACGCTCGATGGCAAACCAGTAGTCGCCCGTGCGCCCAAAGCCGGTCTGCACTTCGTCAATAATCAGTAGGCCGCCGTAGCGGTGGACGATCTCCTGGACAATCGCAAAATACTCCGGCGGTGCGGTGACAAAGCCGCCCACGCCCTGGATGGGTTCGGCCAGGAAAGCCGCAATTTTGCCGGATGTCGTCGTGCGGATCACATCCTCCACATCCTCGGCGCAGGCCACGCCACACGCCGGGTAGGTCATCTTCAGCGGGCAGCGGTAGCAGTAGGGGTTGAGCGCGTGCTTGATGCCCGCAATCTGCGTGCCGCCGATGCGCCAGGGCGACTGGCCGGTCAGGGCCATCCCCATCGGGGACTTCCCGCTGTAGCCGTGGCGCAGGGCGATGATTTCCGAGTGGCCGGTGGCCTGTTTGGCGATCTGGACGGCGGTCTCGTCCGCGTCTGTGCCGGTGGCGCCGAAGTAGAAGGTGTCCAGATTGCCGGGGGTGATCTCGGACAACTTCTCCGCCAGCTCGGCGTGGACGGCGTTGGGGTAGAGGGTGGAGGTGTGCAGCAGTTTGTCCACCTGCTCGTGGACCCGTTTGTTGACGCGGGGGTTGTTGTGGCCCACGCTCGTCGTCAGAATCCCGGCGAAGAAGTCGAGATATTGGTTGCCCTCCACATCCCAGACGTACATCCCCTCGCCCCGCTCCAACGGCAGGGGGTCGGTGTAGTAGAGCAGGTGGTTGGGCCAGAGGTGCTTGCGCTGCTTTTCGAGGATTTGGGCGGTGTTCATTGGGATGCTCCCGGTTGGTCAGGTGGGAATGGGTTGGGTATGTGTGTTGCGAGTTGCGAATTGCGAGTTGCGACCAGACTAGCGCCGGTTGAGTAGGCGGGGGCAGTTTCCCGCCGTATCGAAACCAAGCGGGTCGACACGAAATTGTTCGTAGACCCGTTCGCGCTGGTTTCGATACGCCTCGAAGACGCAGAATCTATTGGATTCTGTCAGCTACTCAACCGGCGCTCACTGATCCAGTTTTCCTTCGCAATTCGCAACTCTCTATCCTTCCACCAGTCTACCATACACCCCCGGTCTGCGCTGCTTCAAAAGGGGGAAAAGTTTGCGCCAGAGGGCAAAGAGCGCCGGGTCCAGATCGGCGACGATAACTTCCGTCTCGTCCCGGCTGGCTTGGGCCAGGAGATTGCCCATCGGGTCGGCGATGAAACTGCTGCCGTAGAAGGTGACGCCTTCCACACCCGTGCGGTTGGCCGCGGCGATGAAGACGCCGTTGGCGATGGCCTGGCCGCGCATGACCGTCTGCCACGCCTCCGCGGTGTCGATCTCCGGCGCGTCGGGTTCTGAGCCGATGGCGGTGGGATAGAAGATAAACTCCGCGCCGTTGAGCGCACAGATGCGGGACATCTCCGGGAACCACTGGTCGTAGCAGGTGGGCAGAGATGTGGCGACGCCGTCGATGTCGTGGACGGGGAACTGATCGAAGCCGCCGAAGTAGTGGTCCTCGTGATAGCCGATGCCCTGGGGAATGTGGACTTTGCGGGTGTGGCCGGTCTGCTCGCCTGCGGGGTTGTAGAGTACGGCGGTGTCCCAATAGCGTCCGTCGTCGGCCTGCTCAAAAATGCTCCCCACCAGATACAGCCCATTTGTGCGGGAAAGTTGGCTGAAGAAGCGGTCCGACTCGCCGCCGGTCAACGGCTCGGCCCAGGCGTAGTTGGCCTCGTCGATGACACTGGCGAAGTAGGGCGAAAGGGTGAACTCCTGCAAGCAGAGCAGACCCGCGCCCCGGCCCGCGGCCTCGGATGCCAGTTCCCGGTAGACGGAGAGGATCGCTTCTCGGCTGCCCGGCCAGTGGGTCTGGGCCAGGGCGACGCGTAGGGGGTGCATAAGAGGCAGTTGATCCAGGTGGATTGAAGGAAGAATTAGGCTCTATGATAGCACGGCAAAACGCCATCTCGATATTTCCGGAAAGTTTGCAGCCTTAGTCAGCCAGACAAACGGTCCTTGCACTCTCATTCACTTTACGCTAGACTTTGGC
>JACQGT010000465.1 GCA_016199425.1 Chloroflexota bacterium | reverse complement strand
GTTAAGCGTGGAGGGAGCATCCTCAGATGCGGCTCTACCGCTGTGGACCCGCATCTGAGGATGCTCCCTCCACAGCAAATTAGTGTTTGCGTTCTTAACTTAATGACATTGACTGCTCACTGATTACTGCTCACTCCCGCCACGCCAATACCCAATATCTAATACCCACTACCCAATCCTCTGGGGATAGACCCGCTGCCAGCCCCGTTTGCCGAAGTTGTCGTCGGCCCACAGGCTGTTGCCGGTGTAGACTCGCTGGTCGAAGTTGGCCGCGGTGACCGAACGGAGCAGTTCCTGGGTGAGCGCGGCGTCCAGGGCCAGATAGCGGGGCAGATGGACCGGATCGCCGGCCAGATTGCGTTCCTCCGTCGGGTCGCTCGCCAAGTCAAAGAATAGAATATCCCCGGTAGCGTACTTGCACAACTTCCAGCGCCCGTCGTAGATCATCCAGCCGCCGCTGGTCGCGCCGAAGAGGTAGTCGTGGGGCGTGCGTTCTGCGCCCAGGCCGGGCAGAGGGCGAGAGTCCAGATAGCCGGGCAATGGCGCGCCGCCGGCGTGAAGCAGAGAAGCGGTCACGTCGAGCAGGGCGACGATCTCCTGGCTGGCTGCCGGTCCGCTCACTTCTGGCCCGCAAAGGATCAGTGGCACGTGGATGCTGGCCTCGTAGAAGCTGCTCTTGCCGATCATCCCGTGATCGCCCAGATAGTCGCCGTGATCGCTGGCAAAAATGATGAGGGTGTTCTCCAACTGGCCTGTGCGTTCCAGCGCGGCCAGAATGTCGCCGATTTCGTTGTCGATCTGCTTGACCAGCGCGGTGTAGTGAGCGCGAATCTTCTGCTTATGGGCGTCGGTAAATTCAGTGTAGTCCACTCCATTCCAGTCGCCCAGATTGCCCCGCACATTGCCCCGGATCATCTCCGGCGGCGTGTGGGTGGCAGGAATGGCCGGGGGCATGGCCGCCGGGTCTATTCCCTCCAGATAGTCCGGTGTGGGGTCATAGGGGCAGTGGGGGCCGGGAAAACCCACCATCAGCGCAAAGGGGCCTTCGTCGGCGTATTCGTCGATAAAGCGCACGGCCTCTTGCCCCACGAAGTGATCCACCGACGCTTCCCAGGGGATGGGGCTGATCATCGCGCCTTTGCCCCCGTAATAGCCCGCCTGTTCGTTGCCATGCAGTTTGCGCAGACCCCGGCTGTGCAGAAATTCCTGGTAGTCGTCCCGCACTCGAATCCAGCGCTTGTCTTCCGAGGCTACCCGGTATTGGAAGCCGTGGACGATATCCCAGGGATAGAAGTGCATTTTGCCGATGGCCCCGGTGTAGTAGCCCTGGCCGTTGAGCAGCTCGGGCCAGGTGTGGATGCCGCAGGCGGCCAGGTCCGGGCGCAGCCACTGGCCGTTGTCGGTCACGCCCGTGCGAATGGCGTTCAGCCCGGTCAAGAGCGCGGCCCGGGCCGGCACACAGATGGGAAAGGTGGAGTAGGCTTTCTCAAAACGGACGCCCCGGGCAGCCAGGCTGTCGATGTGGGGCGTCTGGATGAAATCGGCCCCGTAACAACTGAGAAAGTCCGGGCGGAGCTGGTCGGGCATGAGAAAGAGGAGGTTGGGTCGGATTGGCATGGCGCGTTCTTTCGGAGAAGCAGGAATCTGACGCTGGAAAGTGGCTCGAATGCCACTATCGCTACTATAGCAAACTTCAGACGATAGAGAAAGCCGGGCAATGGGATCTTCGATTTTTTGGACATTGTGAAATTAGGCTGTTTGCGAGTATACTTCCGTATCAGAGCATCGAGTACAACGCAATCAAACACAAGTGTGAGCCAACTCAGAGCGACAAGAAGGATGGCCCGTGGGTCACTCAAGTCGGTCTTTGCTTCTCCCCCTACCGTTTGCGGTTTATTGGCCCAGCGCTAACGACGTGCGCGCACCATTGCTCGACCGTTCCCCGTTCGATCATCGGATTCTAATCGCTCATTGGCAGGAGTAACTTTCCAGAATGACAACCGTACTCATTATGACCGACGGGATGCGCCCTGATGCGCTGCCTCTGGTCAACACACCACATCTCGACGGGCTGCAAGGCCGCGCCGCTTACACAATGGCCGGTGCGTCGGTCATGCCCAGCGTGACTCTGCCCTGCCACACATCCATCTTTCACAGCGTGCCGCCCCAGCGCCACGGCATCGTGACCAACATCTGGCAGCCTATGGCGCGCCCGCTGCCCGGCCTGGTCGATCAGGCGCGCACGGCCGGGCGACGCTGCCACTTCTACCACAACTGGGAACCCCTGCGCGATCTCAACCGCCCCGAGGCGCTGGATTTTTCCTACTATCGCAACAACTGTTACACACACGATGGCGATCTGGTCATTGCGCAGGCGGCCGCCGAGACCATCGCCGCCGAGCGCCCCGATTTTGCCTTTGTCTACCTGGGCACTATCGATGTGGCCGGCCACGTATACGGTTGGATGTCGGACGAATATCTGCGCCAAATCGAAACTGTGGATGGCGCCGTCGGGTCTGTACTCGCTGCTTTGACACCGGAAGATACAGTCCTGCTGCACAGCGATCACGGCGGCCACGACCGCACCCACGGCACAGACTTGCCCGAGGACATGACCATTCCGTGGATGATCGCAGGGCCGGGCATCCGCCAGGGCTACGCCATCCAAAGCCCCATCTCCCTCCTCGACAGCGCGCCCACATTGGCCCGGGTGTTGGGTGTGGCTGCCCATCCCCACTGGGAAGGCCGCTGCATTGATGAGGCATTTCTCGCATGATCAGTAGATCACGAAAGTTTCAGAAAACGAGGAGAGAGCATCCTCAGATGCGGCTTTGACCGGACTGAACCGGCATCTGAGGATGCCTACTCCGCAATATATCTGCCCTCTCGCATCGTTTGAATCCGCTTTGAGAATCGAAAGGAGTTGTAGAATGAAATATCGACTGTTTTTGTTGGCTGCGTTGAGTTTGTTGCTGGTGTTGGCGGCTTGCGCGGCACCCGCCGCGCCGCAAGCCGCGACCAGTGCCAACGGAGAGAGCAGCGCGGCCGCGCAACCAGCCGCCGTAGCAGCGCCGGCCGGGCCAACCGGTACGCTGATGGTGGCCCTGCCCCTGGAGCCAAACTCCATCAACCCGCCCAACGGCGCTGATCGCATGGCAGGCAATGTGATCAACCAGATTTTCGACAGCCTGATCGCCATCGACAATAGCAGCGGCGAGATCGTGCCGGCCCTGGCGACCGCCTGGGACGTAGCCGACGACGGCACAGTCTATACCTTCACTCTGCGCCAGGGCGTGACCTTCCACGACGGGTCGGCCTTCACAGCCCAGGATGTGGTAGCCACCTTCACAGCCGGCGCGGACCCGGCCAACGCCTATGCATCCTCCTACGACCCGGTGGTCGAAGCAATGGACGACTATACAGTGGCGATTAAGCCGCTTACCCCGGATGTGACTTTCCTGCGCCGTATGGCCGAGACGCCGATTATCTCGGACGAGCAGTTTGCCGCCGAGGGCAACGCGGGGATCGAGGCCAATCCGATTGGCACAGGAGCATTCACCTTTGTGCAATGGAACAAAGGCGACCGCATTGTATTGCAAGCCAACCCGGGCTATTGGGATGCGGGCAAACCCCATCTGGCCGAAGTCATCTTCCGTCCCATTTCGGAATCCTCCACCCGCCTGGCCGCCATCCAGACCGGGGAAGTCCACATCGTCAACCGGCTGAATTCCGACGAGGCCGCCAGTCTGGCCGGCGTGGACCAGGTGCAGGTCATCACCTATCCGGCGGATCGGGTCTACTACATCGCCTTCAACAATCTGACTACCGGTGTCGGTCTGCCCACGGAAGACAAACTGGTGCGCCAGGCCATGAACTACGCAGTGGATCGCCAGGCGATTGTGGATGGTCTCTTTGACGGCTATGCGCGCCTCTCCAGCGGCTTTGTTACACCCTCCAATCTGGGCTACGACGAAACCCTGGCCCCCTTTGCCTACGATCCGGACAAGGCCCGTGCCCTGCTGACTGAGGCTGGCTACCCGGACGGCTTC
>JACQGT010000464.1 GCA_016199425.1 Chloroflexota bacterium | reverse complement strand
ATGCGCCAGCGGGCGATGATTGCCATGGCCCTCTCCTGCCGCCCGGCGCTGCTCATCGCCGACGAACCAACCACCGCGCTGGACGTGACAACCCAGGCCCAGATTCTGACCCTTATGCAGGGCTTGCAGGAAGAACTAGGCATGGCGATTATCTTCATCACCCACGATTTGGGTGTGATTGCCCAGATGGCCGATTACGTGGTGGTGATGTATTTGGGCGAAGTGGTGGAGATGGCAGACGTAGACACCATCTTCTACGATCCCAAACACCCCTACACCCGTTCCCTGCTGCGTTCCATCCCGATGCTGGGTCGCAAATCTGCCCAACACCAGACCAGCCGCTTGACCGCTATCCGCGGCGCAGTGCCGGACCCCTATTCCATTCCAAAGGGCTGCCCCTTCCATCCCCGCTGCCCCTTAGCCTTCCAGGGCGTCTGCGATACGCGCACGCCACCCTTCTTGGAACTGGAAGGCGGCCACAAAGTGCGGTGTGTGCTCTATGAGTAGTAGCATTGAACCCAAAGCCCCTGTCTGGCTGAGCTATCCAACGGTCGGGGGCTTTGTCCACGACTGGCTGGTGGCAGGCCCCCTGGCCTCGCCCGTTCCCAATCTCGACGATTTCCCTGGCGCTGATTTTAAGCTGAAAATCGCCCGCAGCCGCTACCAGCCGGAGACGGGACTTGCCGCCGCGCCCGCGGAGTTGCAGAGCTTCGCGCCCTTTGGCGAGGAAAGGGAACTCACCTGGAAAATCTACCGGGCCGAGGACGACCACTTCGTCGATCTCTCCGCCTTCTACCACACCTGTCACCACCTGCACACCTGGGCTTACTGCGGGGTAGAAAGCCCCGCGGCCCAGAACGTCAACGCCGTCCTCACCACAAACGGCCCCGCCGACGTCTGGCTCAACGGGCAGCACATCCACCGGGTGGAGCATTTCCACCACCAGTTGCCGGAACACACTACCTGCACACTCTCCCTGCAAGAGGGGCGCAACGAACTTCTGGTGCGCTTCGAGGGCGTGGCCGTGCGCGAATGCCCGTATGTGATGGCCCTGCGGTTGGACGGCGCGGGGCTGTCTGTGACTCTGCCCACGACGATTCAGCCGGCGGCCCGACGGCAAAAGCTGGAAGCCCTCTTCGCCGCAGCCTATCTCCCCCAGGACGTTTTCACCCGGGAGCAGGAGATTGTAGTCCATTGGCCCGAGGGCGAACCCGCCGTGGACAACATTGCCCTGCGCCTGCAACGCAAGGACGGGCGTATCTATTCGGAGCACCACACGCAAGGCGAAGAACGGGAGCGGGTGAATCTGGGCATCTCCTACCAGTTCCCGGCGGACGTCTACGAAGTGCTGCTCTTTCCCCACCCCACCGCTTATTACGAACAGGGCTTGCGTGTTGAGCGGCGTCTGGAACTGCGCATTGTGGGCAACCACAAGTATTCCACTGAACGCTACGGGACGTATCCGGAGCGGCGGGAAGAGGCGCTCAAAGAGGCGGCGCGGCGGGGCGTCAATGTTTTCTCCGAAATCGCCAAGATGGAGTTGGGCTGGTGGGATTTGATCGACCAGAAGCCGATTCTGGAAACGATTGAGATGGCAAACCGCCGCGCCGATTGCAGTGACTTCTATCTGGTCGGCCTGTTGGGAATGGTGGGGCGCTACGTCGAAACCCCTGGCTTCCCCCAAGAAATCGTCGAACCCCTGCGCCGCTGCTTCCTGGACTTTCGCTATTGGATGGACGAACCGGGCAGCGACGCCATGTGCTTCTGGTCGGAGAACCACCAGATTCTCTTCCACGCCTGCGCAGTGCTGGCCGGGCAACTGCTGCCCGATGAAATTTTCACCAACGCGGGGATAACCGGCGCGGAACACCGGCTGAAGGGCGAAGGGATGGCCCTCGCCTGGTTGCGCAAACGGGCCAGCGGCGGCTTCCGGGAGTGGGATTCCAACACTTATTTTGAGGAGGACGTGCTGGCCCTCTCCCATCTGGCCGACCTGGCCGAGAGCGACGAAGTGCGCGAACTGGCGACGGTTGTCCTGGACAAACTGCTCTTCAACCTGGCCGTGAACTCCTACAAAGGCGTCTTTGGCTCCACCCACGGGCGCAGCTATACGCCGTACATCAAAGGCGGCTTTCTGGAGCCAACCTCCGGCGTCTCCCGTCTGCTCTGGGGCAAAGGCATCTTCAACGACCGCATTCTGGGCACAGTGAGTCTGGCCTGCGCGGTCGGCTATCTGCTGCCCCCGGTCATCGAAGCCATCGCCCTGGACCCGGCGGAGGAAATCTGGAGCCGGGAGCGCCACACCGGCACGCTGGAGCGTTGGTGTGACCGGGCCGAGGGGGAGTGGGAGATCAACAAAGTCACCTACAAGACGCCGGATTATCTGCTCGCCTCGGCCCAGGACTGGCAGCCGGGGCAGCCGGGCTACCAGCAGCACATCTGGCAGGCCACCCTCAGCCCGCAGGCGGTGGTCTTTGTCACCCACCCGCCCTGCCTGAGCGAAGACGGTTCGCATCGACCCAACTTCTGGCACGGCAACGTCGTTCTGCCTCGCACCGCCCAGTGGAAGGACGTGCTGGTTTCCATTCACAAACTGCCTGCCGACGACTGGCTGGGCTTCACCCACGCCTACTTTCCCACCTACGCTTTCGACGAATGGACGCTGGAAGGCGGTTGGGCCTTTGCGCGGGTGGGCGACGGCTATCTGGCCATCACCGCGGGCCAGGGCATGGAATTGACGAAGCGGGGTAAGAGCGCCTATCAGGAGCTGCGTTCCTACGGCAACGAAAACGTCTGGCTGGTGCAGATGAGCCGCGCCGCCGTCGACGGCAGTTTTGCCGAATTTCAGGCCAAAGTTCTGGCGCTGGATGTGCGGCTATCCGGGCTGTCTGTGCAGGCAGACACCCTGCGCGGGGAGAGCATCGACTTCGCCTGGGAGGGGCCTCTGCTGGTGGACGAGCGGGCGCAGCCCATTACCGGCTTTGCCCACTACGACAGCCCTTACGCGCAGATGGCGTTGGGCGCGCAGAAGATGGAACTCCACTTCCAGGACCTGCTGGTACGGCTGGACTTTTCGTAGGGAAGAAAAGCGGGACGCAGATTTTTATGATTTGGATTGATTTGCACAGCTTCGCCCTCATCCAGGATGATTATACCTTGAAAATTCTTGAAGTTGACCCATTTGTGGGTTATCTATCCCGGCCAGCACGCGTACCCTGTAGACGCAAAGATAACTGTGTGGCCCTTGCAGCAGATCGTAGACTTGCGGGAAGAACTGGGATGAGGCAATCCCCGATCCTCAGAAATCAGAAGGGCCACTATGCAAATCCGCCGCCTCTCCCCAAACCCCATCATCACCCCCGCGCTGGATGCGCGGATGGGTGAGAACATCAACGGCCCGTCGCTGATCCGCGTCCCGGAGTGGCTGCCCAACCGGCTAGGCAACTACTACCTCTACTTCGGCCACCATCAGGGCCAATACATCCGCCTGGCCTATGCCGACCGGCTGTCAGGGCCGTGGACCGTCTACTCTCCCGGCACGCTGCCACTGGCCGAGACGCCCTGTTTCGGCCACATTGCCAGCCCGGATATGCACGTGGACCCGGCCAACCGGCGGCTGGTGATGTACTATCACGGCCCGGCCCTGGGCAAGGAGCAACTGGCCGGCGACCCCCTGACCGAGCGATATCCCTTTCTGGGCGGCCAACGCTCCTTCGTGGCCTTCTCGGATGACGGCATCCACTTCACATCCAACCGCGAAGTTCTCGGCCCCAGCTATTTCCGCGTCTTCCGCCACGGCGGCTGGATCTATGCTCTGGGGATGCCAGGCATCTTCTTGCGCAGCCGGGATGGGATCACCGATTTCGAGAGCGGCCCGGTTCTCTTCAGCCAGGACCAACGCCACACAGCGGTTCTGGTGGAGGGCGATAGCCTCTCCGTCTTCTACTCCCAGGCCGGCGACTGCCCGGAGCACATCCTCCTCGCGACGATTGACCTCTCCACCGACTGGCTCTCCTGGCAGGCCAGCGCTCCCATCTCCGTCCTTCTGCCGGAGATGGCCTACGAAGGCGCGGATCTGCCCCTGGAAGCCTCCCAGCGGGGCGCGATCCACAGCCGGGCGCGCCAACTACGCGACCCAGCCATCTTTCGGGAAGTGGGGCGCACGTACCTGCTCTACTCTGTGGCGGGGGAGAGCGGTATCGCTATTGCTGAGCTAAAGATGTGACATTCTACAGCGTTGATTCTGAGCCTCCGATCGGGTATGATTGATACAGTAGCAGTTTCTTCCTGTATACGAAAAGGCGGGAAACGTATGGCAACGCATATTTTGACCCACCCGATGCTTGAATCCGCAACCGAAATTCGAGTCAATTTTCCGGCCATTTTGCTCGAAGAGCTGGCCCGGCGAGTGCCGCAGCGTGAGCGCGACCGCTTTATTGTGGATAGTGTCGAGCGAGAGCTGCGGCGGCTGCGATTGCAGGCTGCGCTGCAACTTCTGCGCGATGAACAGGCGTGGACAGACGCCAATCACCCGGACCTGATGACGGTTGATGATGTCGATGTCTATGTTCGGGCTTTACGTGAACGCCCGTCCGCATACACCCTGAATTCGGCGGTGAACAGCGCAGATGAGTAATGTTCTCCTGGATACAAACATTTTGATTCTCGCGCTCCGCCGAAATCCTTTGGCAATATCTTTGCTGGAGCAGTTCGTAGTCAATGGTGATGTTCTATTTGTCTCCGCGGTAACACGAACAGAGATTCTTGCCGGTATGCATCCTCACGAAGAAGATGCAACTTTCGCTCTGTTGGATACAATTCCTGTTCTGCCGGTCGATGTGACAATTGCAGATCGAGCGGGTCGATTGATCTACACCTATGCGCGTCAAGGAATTCAACTTTCGCTCCCCGATACGTTGATTGGCGCTACGGCCTTGCAGAGGAATCTTCTTCTCTATACCACCAATCGTAAACACTACCCATTTCCCAATTTGGATGTGCGCGGATTGCCCTCTCCAGTGTAATCTGGACCCCATATAAAGGAGTCCCCATGCGTAAAGTGCTTGTGACTGGGGCTGCCGGTCGAATTGGCAGCGTCTTCTGCCTCTACGCCGCCGACCGCTATGACCTGCGGCTGGCCGACATTCGGATAGAAGCGCTCAATGCGCCGCCGGTTGGCGAAGTCATCGAACTGGAAATCGCTGACCTGGACGCCTGCCGGGCCGCCTGCCAGGGCGTAGACACCGTTCTTCATCTGGCCGCCGACCCCTCCCCCCGCAGCGGTTTCTACGAATCCTTTCTGGACAATAACGTCAAGGGCGTCTATAACATTTTTGAAGCGGCCAGAGAAGCGGGCTGTCGTCGGGTGGTCTACGCCAGCAGCGTCCAGGCCATCGAGGGCTACCCGTTGGACGAGCAGGCGCGCACCGACGGCGCGGTGCGTCCGTTGAATATGTACGGTGCGTGCAAAGTCTTTGGCGAGGCCACGGCCCACTGCTACGCCTACGGCCACGGACTTTCCAGCATTGCCGTGCGCATCGGCAGCTTTGAGTACAACCAGGCCCAGTTCAACGCCAACAGCCGCAATTTGAGTACATTCGTCAGCGCGCGGGATCTCTGCCAGTTGTTTGTGCGCTGTATCGACGTGGAAAATGTCCAGTTCGCCATCGTCCACGGCGTCTCGGACAACCGCTTCAAACGCATGGACCTGACCACCACCCGGGAGACCGTCGGCTACCAGCCCCAGGACGACGCCTTTGTACAGTTCGGCGTCGGTCTGGTGGAGACGGAGCGCTGGCTGCGGGAGCATCCCCGGGAGAAAGGGGCGTGACGATCGGGAAACTGTTGTTCGGGTACTTACTGTGAGGTACTTACTGTGAGGGATAGTGGGGTAATGGGGGTTACGGATTATTTCTTTTCGCAAAGTTAGCCTGTTTCTATTGTCATTGTCAGGGCAGGCGACATGCCTGGGGCACTGATGACGATGAAAAAGCTGGTCGGACTACCAGTCCCGACCTACGATGGCTATTTTCAGAACAGGCAGATGCGCCGGTCGGGTTTGGCGCAAGGGAAAGGGAAGAAACGTATGAATTGGGAAAAGCCGATCCCCCGGACACAGCGCCCCCCGGCCAACGGCTGTGGGGATGAAGCGCCAGCGGTTGCAGCGGGGGAGCCGGAACACAGGGCGATCCGGGTGGAAATCTACGTAGCCGAACATTGTATGCTCTGTGAATACGCCTACGAAGTAGCCGATAGTATACGGGCGGACTTCCCGGCGGTCGATCTGCGGATCATCAACCTTTCCCGAACCACCGAAGCCATCCCAGACGTCGTCTTTGCCACACCCACCTATCTGCTCAATGGCCGCCTCTGGTCGCTGGGCAATCCTTCTGCGGAGGATGTGCAGGAACGGCTTTCCCTGGCTTTGGGGCGATAGACCCATCACAAAGAAAAGCACCGTAGGGCGGAATGGTATTCCGCCCAGCCCAGAGGGGACGGAATACCATTCCGCCCTACGGTCATTTACCCAATGCGGGAGAAGACGAATGAGCAGTGCAACTGTGGCCGGGGCGCAACCGGCAGAGAAGATGCGGTACCTTTCCGAGCTGACGGTTTTCCAGGATTTGACCGCGCGTGAGATGGAGGATTTGAACCGGATCACCACAATGAGCACAGTGCAAAAGGGCCGGGTTTTCTACCGTCCCGAAGAGCGGGGCGAGGTACTCTTTATCCTCAAAGAGGGGCGGGTCCAGCTCTATCGCATCAGCCCGGAAGGCAAGAAACTGGTGATCACCACCCTGGGCGAGCACACCCTCTTTGGTGAGATGGCCCTGCTGGGCACGAAGATGCACAATACCTTTGCCGAGGCCGTGGAGAATTGTCTGATTTGTGTGATGAGCCGCACCGACCTGGAGCGGCTGATTCTGAGCAAGCCCCAAGTGGCTCTGCGCATTCTGGAAATTACCGGCAAGCGGCTGCGCGATGTTGAGGAACGGCTGGAAAGTATGGCCTTCAAGGGCATCCCGGCCCGGCTTGCCAGCCTGCTGCTGCGTCTTTCCGACGAGCAGGCCAGCGACGAAGTGACCGGCCTGACCCATCAAGACCTGGCCGAGAGCGTGGGAACCTATCGGGAGACGGCGACCCAAGTTCTCAACGATCTGAAATCCCAGGGGCTGATCGAAATCGGGCGCAAACGCATCCAGCTATTGAACAAAGAAGAACTCTTGGAGATTGCGGAGAGTTGAAGACGATGAAACGTGAAACGTGAGATCGCCGTCCGATCTCACGTTTCATTCATCTCCCCTCCACGCCTCTTCGCTAATCTCCGCCGCCACAGACGGCCCCCGCTCCCCACCCACCAGCCGCCCGGTCACCACCTGGCCGTCGTGCTGAAAGACGAGCAGGCTCTCCCGTTCCAGCGCCCTGGCGCGCAGACGACGCTTGCCCTCAATGCTCTGCATAGGGTAGATGTCGAAAGCAGGAACCCAAGCCAGGCGCTCCATATGCGCGGCCCAACTGCACGCATCGCCCAGAAAGAGCAGACTCTCGCCGCCGTCTTCGATCCACACCGCCTGAATGCTGCCCGTGTGACCCGGCACTGTTTCCGTGCGTACACCTGTGGCAAGCCGCTGATCCCCGTCCACCACCTCCAACAGACCCGCGGCCTGCAAGGGCTGCCAGTTCTGGGGAAAATACGTGCCGCGGGTGCGCTCGTTGGGAAAGCTGGCGTCGGCCAGTTCGATGCGCTGGGCCAGATGGCGGGCGTTGGGGAAGGTGGGCGCAAGCGGGCTGGCGGGGTCGTCTGGCGTAGACCAGCGGGTGGCCCCGCCCGCGTGGTCCGCGTGCAGATGGGTGAAGAGAACCACATCCACATCTTGCGGCTGAAAGCCCAATACACGCAATTCACCGATCAGTCGTTCGCTGCGGGGAGCCATCCCCAGCCTGCGCCACTCCTTCTCCCCCAGCTTATCCCCCTGGCCCGTGTCCACCAGAATCAGCCCGGCGTCCGCTTCGATGAGCAGAGAACGCAGGACGACGGGGATGCGGTTGCGTTCGTCCGGGCGGATCACCGGCTCCCAGAGAGTGCGCGGTACCAGCCCGAAAAAGCCGCCGCCGTCGCTCAACTGGCGTCCGTCGCTGATAATGTGGCAGCGCAACGAGCCAACAGTCAGTGTATAGGCCATACGAATTCTCCTGAGTTTTTGCCCTGAAAAAAGAACACATATACATACGGATGGGCACGGATAAAATCTATCGTTGGTCATTTTATCTCACAGCGTCCGGTTGGATCAACCCGACGGCCCCCACATCTCCCAATCGCCTATCACCTATCTCCAATCGCCAATCGCCTATCTCTTATCTCCTCCCCATTTGACAGAACCCCTACCCCATCCGCATACTGTAGGCTATGAACGATTCGACGAAGCGACCCCAACCTGACGACGAGACCCCCCAACTGCACGAACAGCTCAGCCCCGGTATGGAAGCGCTGTCGCTGGAGGAGTTGGATGAGTTTATGAAGCGGGCCAAGTCCCGCGCCGCCAACTTTACACCGGCCCAGCGCCAGGCCGTGGCCGCGCCAGAGGTAGTGGAAGAAGTAACCGTCTCCATTGCCCCGGAGCGATTGGCCGGTCTGTTGCAGAATTTTTACCCGGAGTTGCCCGCTGACAGCCTGCGCCCCCGGCGGCTGGTGCAGGGGGTGATCCTCGATTTCGACAATACCCTGGCCCGGCTCAAGCAGCCCATCGCCGGGTTGATGGAGAGCGGCGCACGCCAGGCCGAAGTCTATATGCGCTCTACGGGGATGGAATTCCCCGAAAATTTCTGGAAAAATATCGTCGAGGCCCGTATCTTCGCCCAGACCAAATCCGACGACGAGCAGGAGGAGCACGTGGCCGACGACGCGCTGAGTTTTCTTCTCCAATTCTTCGGCTACCCCGCCTCACGCATGGACGGGGATGTGCTGCGCCGGGCCGTGGACATCTTCTACGCGCCGGAGATGACCGCCTGGGAGGCCATGCCCGGCGCGCTCGATCTGCTGGGCTGGCTGAACGCCGAGGGCTACAAAGTGGCGCTGATCGCCAATTACGCCTGCGACCGGGTCTTCCAGCGCATCGTGGATTACACCGGTCTGCGTCCCTTTTTGGACGTCTGTCTGTGCAGCGGGGCGGTGGAGTGGCGCAAACCCGGACGAGAGATTTACGAGAGTGTCCTGAAACGCTGGGACGCCGAACCCTATGAACTGGTCTGCGTGGGCGACAGCCTGAAGCACGACATCGCCGGCGGGCTGCAACTGGGCGCGCTGACTGTTCACTGCCGACTGATCCCCCTGGCCGAGGACCAGCGCATCGTGGACGCAATTTCGCCGGATAAAATCATTGACGATTTGGCCCAATTGCCCCCGCTCATTCAGGCGTGGGCAGAGTAGCGAATGGCGAGTGGGGATTGGGAGGTTGGCGACCGGGGATCGTTTTGACCAATTGCCGCTCCCCGTCGCTACTCGCCAGTCGTCCTCGCCCGTCGCCGCTCCCCAGTTGCTACCCGCCAGGAGTCGCGAGGAAATGTCCCAGGATTTTTTGGATGAACTGGCCGCCGTGAAGGCGCAGGTGGTCGCAGCCACCGAGACCGGCCACGCGTTGATGGGTGAATTTATCCGCCACGAAGTGTCGGCCCGCGCCGACTCCCCCCTGGCCGGGATTGTTCTGGCCGCGGCGCTGCCCCTGGCCGACACCCCGGCCCAGCGTAGCGGGCGCGTCCATCTGGCAACGGCGATGGTGCTGCTGGATGTGGCGCTCTCCCTGCACAAGCTGCTCCTGCTGCAAAGGCCGGACGCGGATACGCTGGACAAATCTCTGGTGGGTGGCACAGTCCTGGCCGGGGACTACTGCTTTAGCCAGGCGGCGGTGGCCGCGGCCCACACAGGCAAGCCCCAGGTGGTGGCTATCTTCTCCGATCTGCTCAAAGAGTTGAGCGAAGCCCATCTGCGCCATCTTTTTGAGAACGGGGAAGGCGCACTGGACGAATTTCCGGCCCTCTTTCAGAGCGGCGGGCTGGCTGGGGCTGTGCTGGCCGGGCTGACCGAGCAGGAGCAGCAGAGGACAGCGGAGTTTGCCCTCTCATTGGCTGCTCTGTTGGGAGCGGACAGTCGCAACAGAGCGTCAGATGCACCGCTCATCCCTGGCCGTGTGGTTGCCCATCAACAGGCCCGCTGGCATCTTCTACTGGAAATCGTGACATCCTATGGCATCTGACTCCATCCCCCCCGACAATCAGACAGCGCGCCGGGTGCTGCTCCTCACCACCCCCCACAGCTACCGCACCTCCGCTTTTGTGGCCGCGGCCCGCCATCTGGGGATCGAAGCCGTGCAGGCCGTGGATATGCCCGCGGAGTTGGCCGAGCATTGGAACTTCCGTCTGGGCGTGGACTTCACCGCCGTGGAACAGGCCAGCCACCAGCTCGTGGAGGCTCTGGCCGAGCGCCCCGTGCAGGCGATCCTTTCCCTGGACGACAGCGGCGCGTTCCTGGCCGCCCGCACCAGCCAGCTTCTCGGCCTGCCCCACAACGCGGCCGCAGCCGCCGATGCCGCCCGCAACAAATACCGGATGCGCCAGCTTCTCTCGGCGGGAGGCGTTCTCTCGCCCCGCTTCCGCCGCTTCTTCTCCAATGACGCCCTGCCACCCATCGCACCGCTGGTGGAGTCGGAGATTGGCTATCCCTGTGTGGTCAAACCGGAGGACTTGAACGGCAGCCGGGGGGTGATCCGGGCCAACAGCCGGGACGAACTGTTGGCCGCTGCCATCCGTCTCGTGCACCTGATCGGGCCGGGCCGCCATTTTTTGGTGGAAGAGTATATCCCCGGTGTGGAAGTAGCGTTGGAAGGGATTTTGGACGGGGGGGTGCTGCAAGTGCTGGCCCTCTTCGACAAGCCGGACCCGCTGGAGGGGCCGTTCTTCGAGGAGACGATTTACGTCACGCCATCCCGTCTGCCCGCGGGGGTGCAAGCAGAGATCAGCGCAACGACGGCCCAGGCCGCGCGTGCGTTGGGTTTGGAGATGGGACCCATCCACGCCGAGCTGCGCATCAACGACGCCGGCGCGTGGATTGTGGAGATCGCCGGGCGCTCCATCGGCGGGTTGTGCTCGCGCACCCTGCGCTTTGGCACAGACGCCTCGTTGGAGGAGCTGATTCTGCGCCAGGCCACAGGGCTGCCCATCGCCGGGCTGAGCCGGGAGGGCCGCGCCGGCGGGGTGATGATGATTCCCATCCCAGAGGCGGGGATTCTGCGCGCCGTGCATGGGGTGGAGAATGCGAAGGCCGTGACCGGCATCGAAGATGTCCAGATCACGGCCCAACGCAACTACCCGCTTGTGCCCCTGCCCGAAGGCGATGCCTATCTGGGCTTCATCTTTGCCGCAGGCCACAGCCCGGAGGAGGTGGAAGCAGCCCTACGCGCCGCCCACGCCCAGTTGCGCTTCGAGATTCTGCCGGAGATTCGGCTTGGAGTGATCAGTAATCAGTGGCGTTGCGGCGACAGATCAACTGCCCTGAAAAAAGGACACGGATTGACACGGGTGGACACAGATTCACACGGATAAAATCTGAGCAAATCTGCCGGGCGCCCTCTGGGTGCTGCGTCCCTATTTTCATTCTCCGTGGCGCTCGACAGTGCATGAAGAACTGTTCACTGATGACTGATTACTTTCTTCGGGGCGCTTTGGCCGCCGGCGCACCCTTGCCGCCCGGTGCGCCTTCGCCTTCCGGCGTCCAGCCTTCGGGCATCTGCGCGCCCACGCCAAAGAAGAACTCCTCCATCTGCTCTTCCAAAAACTGGCGGGCCTGGGGATCGCCCAGACTCAACCCGTAGTGGTTGATGAGGACGACGGAGTACTGCATCCACATATCCCATCCCTCTTGGGAGACATTCTCGAAGATGCGTTTGCCCAGGGCGCCGCCATAGGGCTGGCGCTCCAGGGCAGGCAACTCCCGTCCGATTTTGACACACTGCACCATACGGGCCATCTTTTGCTCCTTGTATCCGAAACAGTCGGCAGTCATCAGTGAGCAGTTATCAGTGAGCAGTAATAGTCGCCAGGCGGCGTACCAGCCGTCACTGATAACTGATTACTGACAACTGATGACTGTTCACTCTCAAACGAATCGTTCACCATCAATTATAGCCTCTGGACAAAGCGGGTGTCAAAGCGCATGAGGGTTCTTTTCCTGGGAATGCAGGGTCAATTCACACGAATTGTGCTGGAACGGCTGCTGGCCGCCAGTGTGGAGGTGTGCGGGCTGCTGCTCTCCGGGCCGGTATTGCGCCCGCTTTTGCCTGCACCGTCGCCCAACGCCGATCCCCTGGCGCTGCCTCTGCTCGACAGTTTTGTAGAGCCGCACGCGCTGCACCTGGCCTGGGGTGTGGGGATCCTTGCCTTCGAGTCCGGCCCTCTCTCCGCGCCGGCTCTGGCTGACCTGCTCCGTACTCTCTCTCCCGATGTGGCCTGCGTGGCCTGTTTCGACCGCATCATTCCCGCCCGCCTGCTCGCTCTGCCCCACCACGGCTTTTTAAATGTCCACCCTTCCCTTCTGCCCCACTTCCGCGGGCCGCAGCCCCTCTTCTGGCAGTTGCGTCAGGGGGTCAACCCCGTGGGCGTGACAGCGCATTGGATGGACGCCGGGCTGGATACAGGCGACATCGCAGCACAGCGGACGGTCGCCCTGGCCGACGGGATTTCTGGCGTCGAAGCGGACGCCCTCTGCGCGGCAGCCGGCGGCGATCTGCTGGCGGGGGTGCTGGCGCAACTGGCCGCAGGGGGGGCGCAGCGCCATCCCCAGCCGGAGGGGGGCAGCTACCAACCGTCGCCGGCAGAGAAGGACTTTTCATTGGACAGAGGCTGGGATGTGCGCCGGGCCTTCAATTTTATGCGGGGAACAGCCGAGTGGGGAATGCCTTACCGGGTCACGAGCGACAATCGTACCTGGCTGCTCTCCGCCGCGCTGGGATGGGAGCCAGCCGAGACCAGTGGGGAAGGGGTGGAAAGCCAGGGCGGGCTGCTCCGGCTTCCCCTGGCCGGGGGCTGGCTGCTCTGTCGATAAAAGTCCCCGGCACTTTCTGCAAATGCCGGGGACTTTGAAGCCTTAGAAGGGGATGTCTTCTTCGCCCACATATTCGGGGGGCGCTTCGGTTGGGGTGGGGGGGCCATAGGAGCCACCGCCTTCGCGACTGCCGAGAAAGCGAACAGTTGTGGCGGTTACTTCCAGGGAAGCCCGATTGTTGCCGTCCTTGTCCGTCCAGGGCCGGGCTTCCTCGACTTCGCCAATCACCATTACCTGGCGGCCTTTGGTCAGGTATTGGCTGACAATCTCGGCCTGTTTACGCCAGGTGGTGACACGAAACCAGGTGGTTTTGTCCTGCTTTTGGCCCTCCTGATTGGTCCATGACCGATTGACGGCCAAGCTGAAGCTAGTAACGGGCACGCCGCTGGGGGTGTAGCGCATCTCTGGATCGCCGCCCAGATTACCAATAAGGGTGATTTGCTGATACATGCAGAGGCTCCTTGTCAAGGCAAAAAAGATGGATGATTAGGTGTGTCGGTCCACAGGGAGCCGACGAAACGGAAATCCTGCACGGGGGCACAATTGCACCCATAGTGTAGCGTCTTTTTTCCTGTATGTCAATAAAAATTCAGCCCCAATTAGAAAGTTTGTTCTGTTTGATCTTGCCAGCCCTGCCATTGGACGCACCGCCCAAGTCGTGGGATAATACGCAAGCTTGATTCTGGGAATCGGCCAGACGATGACGGGAAAGTCAAGAGAATTTGTGGCCGATTCCCGGAATCGTACCCACGAAATCGTCAGGACTTAGGGGGGGCCGCACGTGCAACTGCAACGCATTCAAGACTATCTGCAAACCAATCATTTGGACGGCTGGCTGCTTTACGACTTCCGCGGGCAGAATCCCATCGCGTTGTCGGTGGCGGGGCTGACCAACAGCGGAACCCGGCGCTGGTTTTTGTGGATTCCGGCCCAGGGCCGACCCTCCTATCTGATCCACGCCATTGAGCAGGCCGCTTTCGCCGGCGTCTCCCCGGAAATGCGGGGCGAGATGCACCTGTACATCGGCTGGCAGCAGTTGGCCGAGATGCTGCCCGATTTTGTGGGCGCACACCGGGGGAAACCCCTGCGCATTGCGATGGAGTACAGCCCTCTGGGTGCGCTGCCCTACATCAGCAAAGTAGACGCGGGCACGCTGGAACTGATCACCGAAGTGACCGGGGCCGAGATTGTGGGCAGCGCGGACCTGGTGCAGCTCGTCCAGGCGGTCCTTTCCCCCGCGCAGATGGAGAGCCACCGCCGGGCCGCGGCCCACTGTATGGCGATCAAAGACGCGGCCTTTGCCTTCGTGGCGGATGCTCTCAAAGCTGGCCGTGCCATCACCGAATACGACGTACAATCATTCCTGATGGAGCAGTTCGCCGCGGCCGGTCTGTACACGGATCATCCGCCGATTGTAGCGGTGAACGGCAACGCGGCTCTGCCCCATTACGCGCCCAGCGCCGAGCAGCACAGCCCCATTCAGGCGGGCGATGTGCTGCTGATTGACCTGTGGGCCAAAGAACAGAATGACCCCGGCGACTGCTACGCCGACATCACCTGGACAGCCTACTGCGGCGCAGAGGTTCCGCCCCAGGTGGAGCGGGTCTTCCGGGCGGTGGCGCAGGCACGGGACGCCGCCGTTGCGGCCATCCGCGAGGCGATCGCCGCCGGTCGCCGTCCGCGCGGCCACCAGATCGACGACGTGGCCCGGGATGTGATCGAGGACGCGGGTTTCGGCGACGCCATCCTGCACCGCACGGGCCACAGCCTGGGGCCGGCCGTGCATTGGAACGGCGTCAACATCGACAACGTGGAAACCCAGGACCGGCGGCGCATCATCCCTGGCGTACTATTTACGATTGAACCGGGCATCTACCTGCCCGAGCTGGACTTCGACGGCAGCGGCCAGGCCAAAGGGCTGGGCATCCGCTCGGAGGTCAACTGCATTGCCCACGAGGACAGTCTGGAGATTGCCACGGGGCCGGTGCAGACGGAGATGGTAGCGTTGCTATAGCAGTGCGCAAGACGAGCGCCGGTTGAGTAGGAGTCGCTTAAGAAAGCGGGTGCTGTTTCCCGCCGTAGCGAAACCAAGCGGGTAGACTCATTCAGTCACTCAACCCGTTCGCTTGATTTCGATACGCCTCGCAGACGCAGAATCCGAAGGATTCTGTCGGCTACTCAATCAGCGCTCACTGGTCTGGTAGCCTGAGTAGTTACACATTGTCGAGCTACTCTCCCGTAGTATACACAAATTTCGGAAGATAATTCGTAAGGAGAGAACGCGATGCGTTTCAAAGTTGTACTCGAGGCCAGCGATGAAGGCGGATACACTGTTTACCTCCCATCTTTGCCTGGTTGTATCAGTGAAGGAGAGACAGTAGAAGAAGCTCTGCAAAACATCCAGGAAGCGATCGAACTCTATCTTGAGCCGGTGGAAGATGATCTGATCATGCAAGAAAGCGTGCTGGTGCAGGAGATTGAATTGTGAACAAAGTGCCCAGCCTGCCGTATCACCAAATTATCCATGCCTTGCAGAGAGACGGTTGGACTGTGGTGCGTCAACGCGGTAGTCACATTCGATTACAGAAACACGTAGGGAGCGAAGTACTCAAAATAACTGTGCCGGCGCATCGTCCAGTCAAACGCTCCACATTGGCACACATTTTGAAGCAAGCGCGGCTGAACGTGGACGATTTCTTGAAGTTGTTGTGAGTAACTCGACAATGTTAGATTACGAAAATCCGTGAATTCAGCGCCGGTTTCATGCCATTGAGGGCATTGACCAGTGAGCACTGATTGAGTAGCCGACAGAATCCTTCGGATTCTGCGTCT
>JACQGT010000471.1 GCA_016199425.1 Chloroflexota bacterium | reverse complement strand
TTTGCCTTCCCTATCTGCTCGTATTCTCGCCTTCCTTCGCCTTCCTTCCGATACTTATCTTCAACTCGGAAATTCACCTTAGTCCTCTTTCATTTACACGAAATGAGAGCTATGATCCGGTGCAGCCTCAATTGTGAAGGCGCGGTATAGTAATCAAAATGGCGGAGTCAAAATTGTTGACAACCCTTTCAGAAGCCTTTCAGACGAGAAGCCCGCAACCACAGCGGCGTGGGTCGCGTGGCGTCGAATTCATCAAAAGTGTGTTGCGCAATCGGCTGGCTGCGCTTGGTGTGCTGATTGTCGGTATGCTGTTCGTGTCGGCGCTCCTGGCGCCCTGGCTTGCGCCCTATGACCCGGAAGTCCAATTTTCGGACGACGCCCGCCAACCGCCGTCGCTGCAATATCTCTTTGGCACCGACACCATTGGCCGCGACAACTTCAGCCGCATCCTCTACGGCACGCGCGTTTCGCTGCTGGTAGGCGTGGCCTCGATGGTGCTCGCCACCACATTGGGGGTCACGATTGGTCTGGTGGCTGGCTACTATGGCGGCTGGCTCGACGCGCTGTTGATGCGCACCATGGACGCGTTGCTGGCTTTTCCTGCTGTACTGCTGGCGATTTTTATCATTGCCGTGCTGGGGCCGTCGCTGCTGAACGCGATCTTGGCAGTCGGCATTGTCTATATGCCTAGCTTTGCCCGGCTGATCCGAGCCAGCGCCCTCTCCATCCGTGAGAAGGAATATCTGGAATCGGCGCGCGCGGTTGGACTGCGCGACATCCAAATCATGCGCCGCGTGATTCTGCTCAACAGCCTGTCGCCGATTGTGGTGCAGTTTTCGTTGGGCGTCGGCTATGCCATTCTGGTCGAGGCGGGGTTGAGCTTTCTGGGGCTCGGCGTGCAACCGCCGACGCCTGCCTGGGGTTCGATGTTGGGCTATGGCCGCAACTATATGTCGATTGCACCCTGGCTGACGGCCTTTCCCGGGCTGGCGATCTTTGTCACTGTGCTGGGCTTTAACTTTGTCGGCGACGGGCTGCGCGAGGCGTTGGATCCGCGGATGCGAAGGATTTGAAATGAACAAAACAATCAAAGTTGCTTCTTCCGCTGTCCATCGCTCTAGCGCAGAAAGGCGCAAGTCCTTGTACAGATACTGCTCCCCGCTGGTCCGTGACCAGCGGCGGTCGCCCACCGGACAACGCCGGGTTACGGACCCGGCGAGAGCAGCGAAGCGATGGATATGGCCCTACCTGGGCTGGTCAGCCAGGAGTCAACCCGGTGTAGAGGAGAGTGGTTGGAAGCGCCTGCTTCGAGAAAGTGGTGAGAGAGGAATATGTATGCTCATCTTCGATGGCGACTATCCGATGGCCTACGGTGCGTTCGATCTTAACCGCAACCTGAGTCTACCGATTGCCGAAGCGCGTGCCCTGCCCGATGAAGATGCAGACACCCGTTGGCCCAATGCCGGCATCATGGCCACCCTGCCCGAAATGCGGCGTGGCAGGGTGGCCGGCGCGCTGGTCAAAGTGGTGGGGCGCATCAAACGACCCCACAGTCCGCTTTGGGGTTACAGCAGCGGCGATGGCGCCTATGCCGCCGCCCAAGGTCACCTGGCCTACTACCGCATTCTGGCCCGGCGCGGCGAAGTGCATCTGCTGCGCAGGCGCAGTGAATTTGCTGCACACTTTGCCCAGTGGGCGGCAGTAGATGCTGAGGGTGGAGAGAGTTCCAGCTTGCCGATCGGCTTTGTCCTCGGAATGGAGGGGGCGGATCCGATCCTCTGGCCGGAACAGGTGGAGGATTGGTGGGCCGATGGACTGCGCGTGGTCAGCCTGACGCACTACGGGGTCAGCAGCTACGCCCACGGTACGGGCACGGCGGGCGGATTGACGCCCCAGGCCAAACCCCTCCTACGCGCCATGGCGCGATTGGGGATGATCCTGGATTTAACCCATATTGCCGACGAGGGCTTCTGGCAGGCGCTTGCGCTCTTCGACGGCCCTGTACTCGCCAGCCATCAAAACTGTCGCGCCCTGGTGGCTGGGGAGCGCCAGTTCAGCGACGAGCAACTGCGGGCGATCATCAAGCGGGGCGGCGTGATAGGCGCCTCGATGGATACGTGGATGCTCTACCGCGATGGTCAGCTCAATTGGGCAAAAGCGGGCATCAGCGAGCGGCGCGATCTCTTCCCGCGCCAGGCGGTCACCCTGGCCCATGTCGCCGATCATATTGACCATGTCTGCCAGTTGGCCGGCAACGCCGATCATGCGGCGATTGGCGGTGACACCGACGGCCAAGGCGGCGTCGAGGGCGCCCCGGCCGAGGTAGACACGATTGCCGATTATCAACAACTGGCCGGCATCCTGGCCCGCCGCGGTTATGACCAGATAGCCATTGAACAGATCATGTCTGGCAACTGGCTGCGTTTTTATACGCAATGGCTACCGGCATGAATATGAACACGCCCACCTACAACGATATTTGTCAGACCCAAGCCCTGCTGTCGCCCTATTTGCTGCGCACGCCGCTCATCCATTCGCCCCAACTAAGCAACCTGAGCGGGGCCGATGTGTGGTTGAAATGCGAGTGCTTTGCTGAAATCGGCTCTTTCAAAGCACGCGGCGCGCTGGCGTGTGTGTCGCAATTGAGCCAGGCAGAGATTGCGCAAGGGCTGATTTGTGCCAGCACGGGCAATCAGGGCGCGGCCATGGCCTGGGCAGCCCAGCGGGTACAGGGGAAATGCACGGTGGTTGCGCCTGTTGACACACCCGAAATCAAGCGCAACAATATGCAGAACGCAGGCGCGCGGCTGGTGATTGAGGGCACAGACTGGGGCGACAGTTGCAAAATCGCGCGGACGCTGGCCGCGCGTGAGGGGCTGCTCTATCTGGAAGATGGCGAAGATCCCTGGATTATGGCGGGGGCGGGCACAGTCGGGCTGGAGATCGTGCAGGACTTGCCCGAAACCCAGGCCATCCTCGTGCCGGTGGGGGGCGGCAACCTGATTGCAGGCTGCGCGATTGCCGCCAAGAGCGCAGGCGCGAGAGCGCTTCAAATGATTGGGGTGCAATCCGAAGCCGCGCCCGCGGTGACAGAGTCGATGGGACAAAAACGCATTATGCATCGGCCCACCACCACATTTGCTGGCGGCATGGCCACTACCGGGCCAGTGCCTATGGCTTTTGCTGTTATGCAACAGTTTGTGGATGATATGTTGCTGGTGAGTGAGCAGGAATTGATGCAGTCGATCGGCTATTTTGTGCGTATGCATGGCATTCTGGTCGAAGGCGCGGGTGCGGCTGCCCTGGCTGCCCTGGCTGCGCTGGCTGCCCTGGCTGCGCTGCTGCGTTATGCGCCACGTTTTGCCGGGCAGACAGTGGCGATGGTGCTGTCCGGTCGTAATGTAGATGTGGGGTCGTTGCGGGCGGCGATTGGATGAGGGCGGCTGTGCGACAGCAATCCCATTTTGACTTGATTCTATTGTAAAGGAGAAGCAATGACCGCCTGGACTTACACGGACGCCGACCGAGAATTTGTGGCGCGCCACATTGAACCCTATCTGCCCGACAAGCTCTTTGACGCCCACGCCCATCTCTTTCGTCATAGCCACTACCGCGCGGGCGCCCTGCCAGCGCACCTGAACGGCACGCCCAGCGAGATTGGCCTTGCCGTCTATCGCCAGCAGATGGAGTGGCTGCACCCTCACGGGCGTACGGTGGGCGCGCTCTTCTTTGGCCTGGCCTTTCAGGGCGACCGCACGGGGAACGACGACTTTGTGGCCGCCGAAGTCAAAGCGGGACAGGCCAGCGGCTTCAAGGCCCTGGGGCAGATGTTGATTGCCCCCGAAATGGACGTCGAATCCGTACGCGAGACCGTCCGCGGCCAGGGCTTTGTCGGACTCAAACCCTATCATCTGATGGCAAAGACCGCCGGCCCCACCTTTCTGGCTACGATTGAGGAGTACTTGAGCGAGGCGCACGTGCGCGTGGCCCACGAAGAAGGGTTGACCATCACCCTGCATATGGTGCTCGACCGGGCCATGGCCGATCCCCGCAACCAGGCCACCATCCGCCGCTATTGTGAACAATACCCCAATATGCGCCTGATCCTGGCCCACGCCGCACGCGGTTTCAACCCCTGGCACACCATCGAAGGCATCGGCAGCCTAGCCGGTTTGCCGAACGTCTGGTGCGACACCTCGGCAGTGACCGAAGCTGGCGCGTTTGAGGCGATTGTCGATACCCTTGGCCACGACCGTCTGCTCTACGGTACGGATTTTCACGTCAGCCAGATGCGGGGGCGCTGTGTTGCCATCGGCGATTCCTTTCATTGGCTCTATGCCGATGAGATGGGGTTGGAGGAGAAGCACACCACCTTACAGCCGGTGCTCATCGGTCTGGAGTCCCTGCGCAGTCTCTTCCTGGCCATCCACCGGCTCAAGCTCAATGACCGCCAGATCGAGGATATCTTCTACAACAACGCGGCCCGCCTCTTTTCACTCTGAGTATGCCAGGGCGCAAGGCCGACAAAAGGGGCGACAGATCCCATCCTTTGATCTTTCTACAGTCTATAGAAGGTGCAACTATGTCCCAATTCCCTGATGTAACCCGTTCGCAAGAACTCTATCAGCGCGCCGGTGAGTTGATCCCCGGCTGGACGCAACTGATCAGCCGCCGCGCCGACCAATTTGCCAGGGGCGTCAGCCCGATCTATGCCCAGCGCGCCAAGGGTTCGCGCTTTATCGATGTGGACGAGAATGAGTATGTAGATTGGGTCAATGCGGTCGGCGCTATTATTCTGGGCCACGCCGACGAGGTGGTGGACAATGCGGTCAAAGAGCAGATCGACCGCGGCAGCCTCTATACCCTCAACAGTCCGCTCGAAATCGAACTGGCCGAGGAACTGTGCAGTACGATTCCCAGCGCCCAGATGGTGCGCTATACCAAAGGGGGTGGCGAAGCCTGCGCGGTGGCCGCCCGCATTGCCAGGGGGACTACCGGGCGGGACAAAATCCTGATCTGCGGCTATCACGGCTGGCATGACTGGTATCAGGCCGCCAACTACGGGGTTGACCCCGAAAGCGGCGAGTTTCCTTTTGCGGGGATTGAACCCATCGGCGTACCCCATGCCCTGGCCGGATCGGTCATTCCCTTTGTCTATGGAAATCTGGAGATGTTGGAAGCGCTGCTCCAGGAACACGCGGGGGATGTGGCGGCGATTATGATGGAGCCGGCGCGCAGCGAATTGCCACCCGCAGACTATTTGGAAGGGGTCAAAGCCCTGGCCCAGGAGTACGAAGTCGTTCTGATCTTCGACGAAGTATCCTGCGGCTGGCGGCAGGCGATTGGCGGCATCCAAAGCATCGTCGGCGTCACCCCGGACATGACGGTGATCGCCAAGGCTATGTCGAACGGCTACCCTATGGGCGCGGTGGTGGGTTCGCGAGGGGTGATGGCGCCGGCCGCGCGTATGTTTATCTCCAGTTCCTATTGGAGCGACAACATCGGTCTGGTGGCCTCGTTGACGACTATCCGTGAACTCAAGCGGCGTGACTCGGAAACCCGCCTGCGCCAGATCGGCGAAAAACTGCGCGCTGCCCTCAACCGAGCGATTGCAGCATCCGGGTTGGCTGGCAAGTGTGCTGGAATTTCTGCCAACCCCTACATCGCATTGGATCTGCCCGCCGGGGTGGACAATCGCAAAGTCTCCACCCTTTTTATCCAGGAGATGGCCCGGCGCGGCGTCCACACCTATATAAGTTTCAAAGCCACGCTGGCCCACACCGACACCGACATCGCCCACACCGGGGCCGCGGCCACAGCCGCTTTCAAAGTCATCAAAACGGCTCTCGATGAGGACAAGCTGGATGGTCTTCTGGTGGCCGATGTCAAGAAAGAACCCTTCCGCCGCCAGGTGCGATAATAGTGAAAGTATCTACACCGATACCGCTGCTCCCGCCGGGTCCGTGACCCGACGCTGTCAGGTGTGCGCCCGCCGCCGGTCACGGACCGGCGAGGAGCAGAATTTATGTTGGGTTTATTACGTCCCTCTGACATTCCGCGTGCGGGGAGAACTGTAAATGGCTTCTGCAACAGCAATGATTATCGGCGGCGGCGTGATCGGCCTGAGCACAGCTTATCATCTGGCGCGCAGACGCTTTGGCAGAGTCATCCTGCTCGAAAAGGGGCCGGTAGGCGATGGTGCCAGCACGCGGGCTGGCGGTATCATCACCGGCCTGCTGTGGAGCGAAACCGGCGTACTGGCGCGCAAGATCAGCCTGGCGCTCTTCCGTGAGCTGTCCGAGGATCTGCCCGGCTACCGCTTTAGCGATGTGGGCTGTCTGAATCTCTTTGACCCGCCGACGTGGCCCGAACGTCAGCGTCTTCTACCGCTCTATGACCGGCTGGGCGCTCCCTATGAAATCCTGGACGCGGCGGAAATGCGCTACCGTTGGCCGGAATTGACCCCCGCGGAGACAGACATCGGCCTCTTCGACCCTCTGGGCGGCTACAGCGAACCGGAAGAGTATGCGCCCGCGTTGGCCCAACGCTGCCGTGAGCTGGGTGTGGAGATTCGTGAAGGAGTGCAGGTGACTGGCTTTGTGCAGCACAAGAGGCGGGTGACAGGCGTTACTACTACCGAAGGCGCAATCGGCGGCGACGCCGTGATCTGCACCGTCCACACCTGGACCCAGCACTTGTTGACCCAACCTGGCTGGCCACCTCCCTTCAAAGCCTTCGTCCATCAGCGCTACCTTTCCACACCCCTGTCGTCCGACACATCCGCCGCCATCCAGCTACCGGCCATCAACGCCAACCCATACAACGGCTATATTCGCCCGGCGCGTGGTCACCGGCTGCTGGCTGGGGGCGAAACGGGCTGGCGCGAGGAGTTTCGCACACCCTCGCCGACCTTTCATATGCCGGCGCTGACTACGCCGCTTTCGGTGCAGGAGAGATTGAGTGCCAATTTGACACCGCTCGTGCCAGCCCTGGGGCGCACCTGCTGGGAGAGCGAGAAGGTCGGACTGATTGCCTTTTCCCTGGATGGCGAACCCCTGCTGGGACCGTTGCCGCAGCTACCCGGTCTCTATGTGGGCTGCGCCTTTCATTCCGGCGGCTTTGCCTACAACCCGGCCGCGGGTCTGCTGCTGGCCGAGTTTGTCGCCGATGGACACACCCAAATCGATGTCAGCGCCTTTGCGCCGGATCGCTTTGCCCCCGGCGAAGTGGCGGACTACCTGGCCGCAACTGTAGTCCAGGACGAAGCGGTACGGCGGCGGCATTAAGGCTACAAACAAGAAATGATGATCCACGAAGTCACACAAAGCTGCACGAAGGAAAAAGGGGACGCGGAGTGTCCGCAGAGTGTTCCCACGCAGAGCGATGGGAACAAGCGAATCCACATAAACTATCCGTGTTCATCAGTGGCTATTTTCGGGACAGCCAGGCAGTGGATCACACGCAAAAAGGAGCTCTCCATGCAGATGATAGCGTCTGGAATCCTGGCCCGGGGTACACGGGGCACAGCCCGTGCCATTTTAACCTTTGGGCAGGTCGTTGCCCTCCAGAGCGGTCTCTTGCTGGCGACCTGTCGCGCCGGGTCGAGCAAGGATTCTTCCGATGAGGAGATTGAGTTCTTCCGTTCGGCGGATGGCGGTCATACCTGGAGCGCGGCGTGGCGGCCCTTTGTTGCATCCAAACTGAACGGCAAGCGCGGCAGTCTGAAGCTCTGCTACCTGACCGAACTGGCCCCAGGGCGTCTGCTGGCCGCCGCCATGTGGATCGACCGGACGACCTATCCCGGTCAGCCGCTCTTCAACGCCGAGACCGAGGGCTGTCTGCCCATGGGAATCCTCCTGGCAGAGTCGGGCGATGAGGGCCGCAGTTGGAGCGAATGGCGTCACGTCCCTATGCCCGCCGAGATCGGCCCGGCCAGCCTGACCAACCCCATTCTCAAATTGAGGGACGGCTCCCTGGCTATGAGCATTGAGACGAACAAACACTACGCGGATCGCAGCCGCTGGTATCAAAAGGCCGTCTATTTCCATTGCGCGGATGGTGGACAGCGCTGGGGCGACCCCGTCGTCGCCGGTCAAGACCCGTCCGGGCGTATTTTCAACTGGGATATGCGGGCCTGCGTCGCACCGGATGGCCGCATCGCCACCTTTGCCTGGACCTATGACACCCAGACAACCGGCTACCTCAACATCCAGCGCCGCATCAGCCGCGATCAGGGGCACACCTGGTCAGCGCCGGAAGACCTGGGCATCACCGACCAGGCGGGGCCGCCGGCTGTGCTGCCCGATGGACGCGTCGTGCTGGCCTGGGTGGATCGCTTTGTCAGCCATTCGATCCGCGCCCGGGTAGCCGCCGGGGTTGACGCCCCTTTCGACCCTGCCAGTGAGGTTGTGATCTACACCCACGGCAGCGAGGCCAAGCGGGACGACAACACCGGCGATCTGCTGGCCGAAATGGGCGCGTGGTCCTTTGGCCTGCCCTCGGCCACGGCCCTGCCCGGTGGCGATGTCCTGGTGGTCTATTATGCCGGTGACGACGGTGCCATGGACATTCGTTGGGCGCGATTGGGGGTTTCCGATCTGTGAAAATCACTGACATCGAAGTCTTTGTGCTTGGGGATCCCAAGCCTGATCAACCGGTGGATATGTCACGGATTGATGGGCTGGCATTTGTGCGCATCCACACCGACGAAGGCATTACAGGGCTGTCGGAAATCTTTGCGGTGCCGCCCGGCGTGGCGCGTGCCGTTTTGGATGGCCCCACATCCTTATTTGGTCGCCTGCTGATCGGCGAAGATCCAATCCACCCGGAACGGCTCTGGCAGAAGCTCTACAACAGCATGTTGCATGGCAATCGCCACGGCTGGGCGATCATCTGTATGGGCGCGGTCGATGTGGCACTCTGGGACATCTTCGGGAAGAGCGTAGGGCGGCCTGTCTACGAACTCCTCGGTGGCAGCACGCGCTCGAACCACCAGATCACCGACGAGGCGCAGCGCCATACGGTCACCCCCTATTGCACGATTGTCTCGGACCGCTGGGATCGGGAGAGTGTCCTGCACGAACAGGTGGAACGGGTCGTCCGGCTACGGGAGTTGGGCTACCGGGCCTTCAAGATCGAGCCGCTCAACCAGCCGGACGAAACCATCATCGAACTGACCCGCCGCACCCGGGCCGCTATCGGGAAAGATAATATCCTCTGCGTCGATGTGGGCTATCTCTGGAATGACGTGGGGAGCGCGGCGCGGGTGATCAATCAACTGGCCGAATTTGACATTCTCTTCTTTGAAACGCCCCTGCCGGTGGATGCAGTGGCGGCCTACGGCTCACTCACACGCCAGACCAGCGTACCGATCGCTATGGGGGAACACACTACTACGCGCTGGGAATTCCTGGAGATGATCGAACAGGGCGGGATCCAGGTCGTCCAGCCCTATATGACCACCTGCGGCGGACTGACTGAAGCCAAACGTATCGTCGAGATGGCGCGCGCCCACGGCGTGCTGGTCTGCCCTGGCAACTGGTCAACGGCGGCGCTGGGCATGGCGACCATCCACCTGGCCGCCTATTCGCCCATCACCCCGATCTTCGAGAGCGCGCCGGCCGCGGTCTACTGGTCGCCGCTGCGCAAAGCACTTGAGGAGTTGGCCGCGCCCGTCGTCAATGGGGTCGTCCATTTCCCCACCAGCCCTGGCATCGGTCTTGACCTGCCGGAGGAGCTGATCCGACATTTTCTGGTAGCGCCTTCACTGTAATTTACCCCGCCCGAGGATCGGCCAGACGCATTCGACGAAACCGTTGCGCACGCCGAACATCTCATCGTGTAAGTAGACCGTCCCATCGCCATAGCCGACCACAAAGTCCAGCAGATCACCCACTTCGAGGGTTTCGTTGGGGCTTGCCAGTTCCAGCGCGCCATGCTCGGCAGACGAGACGACCTTCAACACGGTTTGCGCCAATCCCAGGGGCGCGGGCGACGCCTCGAAGCCGGGCAGGGACTTGAAGCCGGCGTCGCAGATGATGCGCTGCGGGTTGGGGCGGCTGGTCACTGTGCTCTGGACAAAGAGCGCGGGCTGGAGGTCAACGCCCCAGTTCTGGTAGGCGACATCGCAGAAGATAGCGCCCCCGGCTTGAATCTCCGTCATGCCGGGCAAGAAGGGGGTCACTTTGTAGGTGCCGCTGCCGCCGCCCGACACAATCTCGATGGGTATGCCCTGGCTGCGGCAAAGCTCGGCGCTACTGGTGATCAACCCGATGCTGCGCTCAATGGCCTGCCGCTTCTGCGTCGGGTCGCTTATGTCCAGCGTATGACCCTCCCAGGTCATCAAACCCCGCAAGCGCAGCCCCGGCGTTTGGGTGATAAGCCGGGCCAGGGCAAGTACCGCCTCGCCGGGTTGTACTCCTGCTCGCTCCATTCCGCTGTCGAGTTCGAGCAGCACGCCGATCTCTGCGCCATAAGTTACTGCCGCCGCTCCCAATTCGATCACATTGCGGGGATTATCCACCGCTACCTTGACATCTGCCTGACGACAGAGATTGGCCAGGCGGGGCAGCTTGTGTCTGCCGGTAATCTGGTTGGCGATCAGAATGTCCCTGATCCCGGCAGCGACCATCACTTCGGCCTCGCCCAGCTTGGCGCAGGTGACGCC
>JACQGT010000470.1 GCA_016199425.1 Chloroflexota bacterium | reverse complement strand
GTTGGATGGCGTCGAAGCGGACACATTCCTGCGCATTACCCTCGCGTCCGACGCGGAGGAGAGCGATTTTGACCTGCACGTAGGCATGGCCCAGCCCCTGGACCAGTGGTCCAGCACAACCACCGGCCCCAACGAAGAGGTGATTTTGGTGACCCCGGGCGACGGCACTTACTACGTGCAGTTGTCCAGCTACAGCGGTTCTGGCGACTATGAAGTTCTGGCCGAAGAGATTGCCGGCGTGGGGTTGATCGACGCCAACGAACTGATCTTGCAGTCAATCGACGAGGACGGCTATATCGTCTACGGCTTTGCCATCGATCAGCCGGGTCAACTCCTCTCCGTGCTGCTTGCCAGCCTGGACGCAACAGACCTGGACCTGTCGGTGATGCACTACAGCCCCAGCGGGGCCCGGGTCCACGATCTTTCCAGCATATCCTCTGGATCATCGGAGATCGTTAGCCAGGCCTCCGCCGATACGGGTATCTACGAAGTGCGGGTGCGGGCCTATGGCGAAGGCGGCGACTTCGGTCTGCTGGTGCGGGTGGAAGACCCCGCCGCGCTTCTGGGCGGCCCCGGCCAATCCAGCCAGGACGAGGCGACGGTTCTGCTGACCGATGACTTCTCCGATCCTGACAGCGGTTGGGCCATCGACGAGGAAAACGCAGCCTATGGGTATGCGGATGACGTCTACCAGATTACCGCTGATCCCGGAGTCTATTATTGGGTGGTGCAGGACGATGAAGCCTACACCGATGTCAGCCTGGAAGTGGATATTGCGCTGGGGTCCGGCACCTACGCCGGGCTGATCTGCCGCTTCACGGAAGATGGCTATTTCTACGTTGACATCAGTACAGATGGTGACTTCACTATCAGCCAGGTCGTCGGCGGAGAAATCGTTGTGCTTTCTGAATGGACGGAGAACGACGCCATCGACACGGGTGAAGGCACTGTGAACAGACTGCGCCTGGACTGCATCGGCGATACGATTACTGCCTACGCCAACGGCGAAGTGCTGGACAGCGTGACCGTCGAAGCGGTCGCCGGCGGCTTTGGCTTTGAAGCAGGCACCTTCGAGTCCACAGGCGAACCCGCTACGATTGGCTTTGACAATCTGGTGTTGAGCCAGCCGTAAACCTGTCTCATATCCTATTGGGGTAGCGTCAAGTAAACAACGGGGAAGCGGCTGGCCGCTTCCCCGCTGTCGTTGATGGACCGACCACCCTTTGGCTCTTTGACAGGTGCGTGAATGGTGAGTAGAATTGGACTACCGCATCAATCAAAGCAGGAAGAAAGTGACATTGGGCACGTCGTCGTCTATTACCCGTGTTTGATTATGGACACAAGATAGCTGCCGCAGTGTGAAGTCAGCAAATGGTATCTGATCGCTCCAATCCAATTGACATCTCTGGTTAGACGTAGTACTATACTTGTCATAGTGGCTGGTTTTTTCCAGCGCGCAGGCAGATGAATGATGGGTTGCGGGGATGCTGCCTCCCCGCTGTGCAAGACAGGATGACAAGGGATGTTGAACGAAACAATGACCATTCCCGAGCTGCGGGTCTGCCCGGTGGAGTCCGCGGCCCGCATTGTGGGGCAGAAATGGACTCTGCAAATTGTCCACCACCTGCTCGACTCCCGTTGCAAACGCTTCTGCGAATTGCAGGAGGAGCTGGGGGGCGTCAACCCCAGCACTCTGAGCAGCCGGCTGAAGATGCTGGAAGACGAAGGGGTTGTCAGCCGCGTCCAAATCAGTTCTATCCCGCCCCACGTGGAGTATAGCCTGACGGAAATGGGACGGGAGTTGACGCCCATCATCCGCGAAGTCTCCAACTGGGGCAACCGTTGGCTCTGCCAGGAAGAATGCCAGGATTGCGACGATTAGTAGCCGTCGATTTTGTGGAGGTATGCACTAAATGGGACTGACTGTTGCCGGCCTGACCGTCGGCCTGTTGGAAGAAAACTGCTATATCCTGGGCTGCGATGTGACCGGCTTGGGCGTGATTGTCGATCCGGGCGACAATCCACGGGCCATTCTGCAAGAAGTCGAAAAAATGGGGCTGACGATCGAAAAAATCATCAACACCCACGCCCATTTTGACCACGTGATGGCGGTTGACCCCATTCGCAGAGCCACCGGCGCAACCTTTCACCTGCACCGGGACGACCTGCCGATTTTGCGCGACGCGCCGGAACGGGTCAGCCTCTGGTTGAGCAGCCACATCGACCCCATCGACGACCCGGACGAATTTCTCGAACACGGCCAGATCGTCTCTTTCGGGGAGGAAGAGGTCGAGGTGCGTTTCACCCCCGGCCACGCACCCGGTCACGTGATTTTTGTCCACCACCCGCGACGGCTGGTCTTTGGCGGCGACACCCTTTTCCAGGACAGCATTGGGCGTTTTGATATCCCTCTGGCCGACGGCCCCACTCTCCTGCATAGCATCCGCACCCAAATACTCACTCTGCCCGACGACTATACGGTCTATCCCGGCCACGGGGCAGCGACGACTGTCGGCCACGAGCGCATCCACAACCCCTTTGTGGGGGAAGCAATTGGTTTAATCCCGTAGGGGCGCTACTTGCCGCGCCCGGCGGTGGGCGCGGCAAGCAGCGCCCCTACGATTTCTCCCCTCGCGTTTCCCGAAACCCCGTGACATACAGTATACTTTTCACGATTGGCTGCGGGTGATGGGCTGATCGTCGCAATAAATCAGCGTGCCGGCTATTGTAAGATGGCCGAGAGAGGTTGTGGCGATGGCGTCCGAGAACGGCTCGGCAGAGACAATCGTGCGGGTACACAATGTGGCGCAGCGCTACGGGCGCAAACCCGTGCTGCGGGATGTCTCCTTTCAGGTAAATGCGGGTGAGGTGGCGGCCCTGCTCGGGGCCAACGGCGCGGGCAAAACAACCCTTCTGCGTATCCTGGCCGGGCTGGACAACCCGGAGCGGGGAGAGGTCTGGCTGGGCAATGTCCCCCTGGCCGCAGCCGGCCACGAAATCCGCCGCTACGTGGGTCTGGTCAGCCACCGCCCATTGGTCTATGACAATCTGAACGGTCTGGAAAATCTGCGTTTCTTTGCCCGCATGTACGATCTGGTAGAGCCGGAGCCACGCATCGAAGCTGTACTGACGGCTATGGACCTCTGGCGACGGCGCTACGATCCCGTGCGCACCTACAGTCGGGGGATGATCCAACGGCTGGCGATTGGTCGGTCCATTCTGCACGACCCGCCTGTGCTGCTTCTGGACGAGCCGGACACGGGTCTGGACCAGGAGAGTGTGGCCGTGTTGACCGATTTGATCGCCCAACTGCGCCAGGGCGGGCGGGCTGTGCTGGTCACCACCCACAATTGGGAGCGGGCCGAGCGCTGGGCAGATCGGGTCTACCATCTGGTGGATGGAACAATCGAAGACGGCGATGAGGTATTGAAACAGCGATGAGCAGCGACTCTCTGCGTGGACTGTTGGGCCGACCGGTGACGATGCGCACGGATGGCGGATCCGCTGCCTTTATGCGCAAAGTGTGGGCCGTGGCTGCCAAAGATGTGCGGGCAGAGTTGCGCGCCAAAGAGGTGGCTTCCACGATGATTGTCTTTGGCCTGCTGGCGGTCGTTATTTTTGGGCTGGCCTTCGATCTGCGGGTTCCCAAGTCATCGATGGTTGTGCCGGGGATTCTGTGGGTGATCGTCCTCTTTGCCGGTGTGTTGGGTCTGCATCGCTCCTTTGGCGCCGAGGTGGACCGGGACACATTGGCCGGGCTGCTCCTGGCCCCGGTGGAACCCAGCGCTATCTACTTTGGCAAACTGGCTTCGAATCTGCTCTATCTTTTTCTGTTGGAACTTTTCGTCCTGCCTGTCATGCTGGTGATGTTCGACACGAATCTTTTTCAGTTCCACATTTTGCTGGGACTCAGTTTGGGAACCCTGGGCTATGCGGAAGTGGGCACATTTTTTGCCGCGCTGACAGCCAACAGCCGGGCCAGGGAGTCGATGCTGCCCGTTCTGCTCCTGCCGGTGATGGTCCCGGTCTTTATGGCCGGCGTCAGTCTGACTGCGGGTATCCTGGACGGACGGCCAGTCAGCGGTCTGGTCTCCTGGCTGGTGATTTTGGCTGTGTTCGACACTATCTTTTTTGTGGCCGCCTATTGGATTGTGGATTTGATTTGGGATGGAATTTAAGGAGAGACAATGGCAACGACGACTTCACTACAAAGCAAAAGGTCAGACCCCTGGTACGGGCCGCTGCTCACCCTGGACGTATTGGCTGGGCTGGCGATGGTTGTGGCGATTTGGGCTGGGCTGCTCTTCGCCAAAGATGCCACCAATCTGGCCGGGGACGAGCAGAT
The DNA here is from genome assembly GCA_016199425.1 of Chloroflexota bacterium. Lineage (GTDB taxonomy): Bacteria > Chloroflexota > Anaerolineae > Caldilineales > Caldilineaceae > JACQGT01. Next base: position 6,064 of record JACQGT010000470.1, on the reverse strand, counting down.
CGCCCAGCGCATTTTCTATTTCCATATGGGCTGCAACATCACAGCCACATTGGGCTTTCTGCTCTCGGTCATCGGCAGCGTGGGCTATCTGGTGCGCCGCACACTCGTCTGGGATCGTATCGCTCAGACCGGTGTCGAGGTGGGTACGCTTTTCGCCTTCGGCATTATGATCACTGGCAGCATTTGGGCCAAACCGACCTGGAACACCTACTGGACGTGGGACCCCCGGTTGACGACGGCCACCATCACAATTCTGATCTACCTGGCCTATATGCTCTTCCGCAACGGGATGGACAACCGCCACACCCGGGCCCGCTTTGCCTCCATCTACGCCCTCTTCGCTTTTATCAGTGTGCCTTTCACCTACTACAGCGCGCGCATCTTTCGTTCCATCCATCCGATTGTCTTTGATGGTGCCAATGCCGATGCCCAGGGCAGTTTCAGCATCGGCCCGTCCATGGGGCAGACGCTCATCATCACCATCACCTGCTTCACAATTCTCTTCCTGGCCCTCTTCTTCCACCGCTGGCGGCAGTTGAGCCTGGAGGCTCGCATCGAAGACCTGAAAGAGGAACTCTATCAATGATCTACCTGGCCGCGGCACTCATCATTCTTTGGCTCTCTGTGGGCATGTTCGTCGTCTATATGCTGGTTCGCCAACGTGCGCTGGAAAAGGAAGTGCAGATGTTGGAGGAGCAGTTCCAGGCCGAGCGGCGTAAGAAGTGAGCAGTGAGCAGTGGCTTCAGACGACTATTACTGATCACTGTTCACTGACTCCAGAACCGTTCATACTCTTGTAATACATTTGGTAGGGACGTTTACTTCCCGCCAGCGCTGCTGGCTGTAGACTGTCGGTGCAACTGGTAACTACTCTGGTGACTCGACCGATTCCGCGAATCGACCAGACCAATTCGGGAAAGCCGAGACCCGTTTTGGTCGATTCCCGGAATCAATCATTTGGCACAACGGCGAAAAGGATCGTTCAATGACTCAGGCAGCCATACCGAATAAAGCCATCTCTACCTCTCCACGCGTCACTCGCTCGACTACCTTTCTCCACGCAGTTTCGTTCGTGCTGGGCTTCGGCCTCGTCTTCACACTCCTCGGCTCTGCCGCTGGCCTGTTGGGACAGAGCCTGAACGCCTATCTGGGCACAGTGCAGCGGATCGGCGCGGTGATGCTGATCCTCTTCGGGCTGGTGACACTGGGTGTGGTGCAGCGTATCATCCAGGCCATCCGTTCCAATTCGAGTCTGGCCGGCAACCCGGCGATGATAGCACTGGTCGATGTGCTCAGCTTTCTCAACGGGCTGATGTATACCGAGCGGCGGGTGGCGGAGATGCACAAAGTCAAGCGGGGCTGGGGTTACGTGAGCAGCGCGCTGATGGGCGTCAGTTTCAGCGCCGGGTGGGTTCCCTGCGTGGGGCCGATTCTGGCCAGCATTCTCTTTCTGGCCAGCGACAGCGCCACCGCCGGTCAGGGCGCAATTCTCCTCGCTATCTACAGCCTGGGACTGGGCATTCCCTTTCTGATTACCGGCGCGGCCTTCAGCCACGCCACCGTCTTTCTGCGGCGGCTCAACCGGCACGCCAATATCGTCAGTATCATCAGCGGCATCTTTCTGCTCTACGTGGCTTGGCTACTGTGGAGCGATCAACTGGGCGCACTGACCACCCAATTCGCCTTTCTGAATGAACTGGTCTTTGACATTGAAGATTGGATAACCGCCACCTTCGGGATCAGTGCGGCCTTCTCATCGGGTGTGCTGGGCGCGGCTCCCCTGGCCTTCCTGGCCGGTGTGATCAGCTTCATCAGCCCGTGTGTGCTGCCCCTCATCCCGGCCTATATCGGCTATCTCAGCGGCGCTTCTCTTTCCGACAGTCGTGCATAGATTCCTAGCCGAAAGGTAACTCTCAGCCTGGCGAAGAGAGGGACGCAGATTTTCATAATTTGAATTGATCTGCGCTGATCTTTGTTTCAATCTTTCTAATCTGCGTCCGCTTTTGATGGGCTGAACAGTTACGCCGAAAGGATGGAATCGTGAAACGTCTGCGGATTGTTCTCTTTTTACTTGCTACAATTGTCGTCCTGTCCGCCTGTTCCGGTGGAGCAGAGGCCAGCAACACGACCAGCTTTTCTGCTATCGGACCGGCAGACTTCCCCTCGACAGTGGGTGGCGGTTTTCCTATAGCACAGGTAGCCGACGGTTCGGGTGGATCGGCGGACGTGGGCCAACCGGCCCCCAACTTTGCCTTCGTTTGGGAGGACGGGCGGGGAGCGGACCTGGCCTCCTTGCGCGGCAGACCGGTCATCGTCAACTTCTGGGCCACCTGGTGCGGCCCCTGCCGGGCGGAAATGCCCGAACTGGTGGCGATGCACCGCTCCAATCCTGCTCTGGTGGTTTTGGAAGTGAACACCCAAGAGAGGCTGGAAGTCATTCGTCCCTTTACCGAAGAATTCGGGATGACAATGCCTGTGCTGGTGGACGAGGCGGGCGCGGTGCGCATCCTTTACGGTGTGCGCGCTATGCCCACCACCCTCTTCATCGACGCCGAAGGTCTGATCAGCGCCCGCTGGGCCGGTCTGCTCACTGGCGATCAGTTGGCTCAATTTGTGACGCAATTACAGACCCCGTAGGGCGGAATGGTATTCCGCCCGGATAATGCGGGCGGAATACCATTCCGCCCTACGAGTTTGAAGGAAATTCATGCGCGTACTTCTCTACTCCAAAGCCGATTGCCATCTGTGCGACGCCTTCCACTTTGAACTGTTGGACCTGCAAAGCGAATTGGGCTTTGCCTACGAAAAGCGCCATCTGCAAGAGGGCGGTACTCTTTTTGCCGAATTCGACGGGCATTTTCCAGTGGTGGATATCGAAACAACCGACACCGCCGAACCCATACGTCTTATCTCTCCGACCAGCCAACGCCAACTGCGCGCCCAGATCAGGCAATCTGCCAGCCTTTCTTCCCCGGCGGGGACGCACTAATCCGATGTCTATACCCACTTCCTCCGACTCTGCCCAGCCAAACGCGCCGCCCAGACAAACCGGGCAGCCATTATCCAAAGTCGCCCAGTTTGCCGACGGCGTTGTGCTGGGGATTGCCCGCCATTGGCTGCTGCTGATCAACGCAGCCGTGGCCGTCTACCTCCTTTTGCCCCTGGCCGCGCCCGTTCTGGTCAACGCCGGGTATGAGCGTCCGGCGCGGGTTATCTATTCCCTCTACTCCTTTGCCTGCCACCAACTGCCCGAACGCAGCTACTTTCTCTTTGGCGAAGAGCCACTCTACAGCCTTTCTGCGCTGGAAGCCAACGGCCTGCCCCCGGCTCAGAATCTCTTTGAGCGGCGCACCTTCACTGGGAACCTTACGACGGGTTACAAAACCGCCCTCTGCCAGCGGGACATTGCCATCTACGGGAGTGTGTTGCTGGGCGGGCTGCTCTTCGGCCTGCTGCGCCGGCGGCTGCGGCCACCCAGTGTGAAAGTCTACATTCTTTTTCTCATCCCTATTGCGCTGGATGGCTTCACCCAACTTTTTGGATTGCGCATGAGCAACTGGTGGCTGCGTACAGTCACCGGGGCGCTTTTCGGCGGCGCGTCGGTCTGGCTGGCCTATCCCTATCTGGAAGAGGCGATGAATGGGGTGATTCAGGTGGAGAATGCCCGGCGCAGTCGGTGATTTTTTGGCCGTCCCTGCATTGGACAAACCCGCCCGCCTTTGCTATACTGACTGCTTGTGATCAGCATACGCCAACCTGCCGCTTTGTCTTGTCTGTGGTCAAAGAGACTGGCGGCAATGAATAAAATCGAGGGATAGAACTACAATGCCGAATATCAAATCTGCCGAAAAGCGTGCCCGCCAGAGCGAAAAGCGCCGTGTCCAGAATCGCGTTTACCGGGCCGCGGCCCGCACGGCCGTAAAGAAGGCCCGCATCGCCATCGACACAACCAACCCCGAATCCGAGCAGGCCGTGCTCAACGCGATTCAGGCCCTGGACAAGGCAGCCGCCAAAGGCACGATCCACGCCAACAACGCCGCTCGTCGCAAGAGCCGCCTGATGGCCCAGCTCCACAAAATGAGCGTGGCTGAATAGATCTGGCGCTTTCTGGATTTGAATAAAAGGCTGCTACACACTGTGTAGCAGCCTTTTTGCGTTCATCATTTCCTGTCGTAGGGGGCGTTGCTTGCTGCGCCCCTACGCGTTGGGTGGGTTCTTTGCGTACTCACACAACGACCGCAACACACATTCGTCGCAGCGGGGTGCGCGGGCATCGCAGACTTCCCGCCCGTGACGGATGAGATTCAGGTGCAGGCTGTAGTAGTCGGCGTCGGGCAGCAGCGTCTCCCACTCCCGCTTGACTTCCAGAGGCGAGGCTTTGGCTCGGCTGATCCCCAGCCGCTGGCTCTGGCGTTGGATGTGAGTATCCACGGGGAAGGTCGGCTTGCGAAAGCAGAAGAGCAGCACAATACTGGCTGTCTTGTGGCCCACACCGGGGAAACTTTGCAGATAGTTCAACGCCTCGTCTACGGGCATCCCGGCCAGATGGTCCAGGCTGTATTTTCCCACCTCCTGGCACAGCTTCTCCAGGCTTTCCACAATGCGCGGCGCTTTCTGGTTGTACATCCCCGCCACCCGGATGGCATCTTTAATCTCCGCCAGCGGCGCGTTGCGTACAGCGTCCCAATCCCCATCGAACCGGGCTTTGAGCGTCTCGAAGGCAGCCAGACTGTTGCGGTCGTTGGTGTTGGCGCTGAGAATCGTCAGGATCAGTTCGTCCACCGGCTCGAATTGGGGTCGCCAGTCGGGTGTGCCATAGGCGGCGGTCAAGCGGGCATAGACCTCCGCCGCCTTCTCCTCACGTGGATTCATTCTGCCTCCAAGTACCGTAGGGCGGACTGACAGTCCGCCCTACGGGGATACGGCGATTCTGGGCAGACGGGCCATCAGGCGGCTGGTCACTTCGTAGTTGATCGTTTCCAGCCGCCGGGCTACCTCCTCCACTGGCAGCGACGCGCCGTCTTGCGCGCCGATCAGCACAGCCTCATCCCCTGCCTGTACATCGACCCCTGCCTCACAAATTTCGGTCACGTCAACAACCGTCATATCCATACAGACGCAGCCTACAATCAGCGCTGGCTGGCCGTGGATAAGCACACTTCCCCACGTGCGCGGGGCGCGGGGGAAACCATCTGCATAGCCCACAGGCAGAATCGCCACAATCGAGGGCCGGGGCGCGATCCACCTGTTGCCATAGGAGACCGGTTCGCCCACGGCCAGATGTTTGACCTGGGCAATCTGGGCCTTCCAGCTGAGTACAGGGCGGAAGGCGACGGGCAGCGAGACGTCCGGACTGGGATGCAGACCGTAGAGCGCGATGCCCGCGCGCACCCCGTCCAGATGGCTCTCTGGCAGGCTGAGAATGGCCGCGGAATTGGCCGCGTGGGCCAGGGGCGGGCGCAGACCGGCCGCTGACAGGTCGGCCAGCAGGTCGGTGAAGGTTGCCAATTGGCGGCGTGCGTAGCTCTGGTCCGTCTCGTCGGCTGTGCTGAAATGGATGTAGATACCCTCGATAGACAGACCGGGCAACCCGGCCAGGTGGGACAGAAAGGCAGCTCCATCCGCCGGAGCCAAACCGAGTCGGTGCATTCCCGTATCCACCTTCACGTGGACGGCGATCTGCCTGCCAGATGCAGCAGCCGCGGCTGACCAGTACCGGGCCGTCTCGGCGTCAAAGAGAGTAGCGGCCAGATTCCAACGCAGCAGTTCCGCACCCAAATGACCGGGCGTGTAGCCCAGGAGCAGAATCGGCGCATCAATACCAGTCCGGCGCAAGGCCACCGCTTCCCCCAATGTCGCCACGGCCAGCCGATCCGCGCCGGCGGCCAGGGCGGTCGGACCGACAATCTCCGCGCCGTGGCCGTAGCCATTGGCTTTGACCACTGCGAACAATTGGCGTTCCGCCCCGACAATGCGGCGCAGCGCCCGCACATTGCCCGCCAAAGCCGCTACATCGATCTCCAGCCAGGTGGGGCGGTCGGGTTGGATATTGGGTATTGGGTAT
>JACQGT010000469.1 GCA_016199425.1 Chloroflexota bacterium | reverse complement strand
CTCACGGGCTTTGGCCAAAGCCCGTGAGTTTAGCCAGGTCTGCGCGCTCACCCTGCGCGAGGAGTTCTTCCAGCGTCTCGGTTTTGAAATCGTAGATCGCTGGAGCATCAGCCCCAAGCTCTGGCAGGAGTGCATCTACTGTCCCAAGTTCCACCGCTGCGACGAAGTGGCTGTGCTCAAACTTTTGACTACGCGCAGCCAGGAGGAAGCCGCCGCCCGGCCTGTTGCCGGGAATCCCCTGCTCAAATGGCAGGCCTGGCAGCCGCTCAAACTGGCCTATTCCTATAAGCCGATCCATCTGGATGTAGAGGAATAGTAAACAGTGAGCAGTGAGCAGTAATCGGTAATCAGTGGGTAGTGCGCATGACAACTGATAACTGCTTACTGATTACGGATCACTCCCACCGCATGGAGAGTTTTTGTGAATGCAATACTGGCGTTAGCCAATGGGCGGGTGTTTCACGGGAGCGCGTTCGGCGCGGCCACAACTGTCGTGGGTGAAGTCGTCTTCAACACCAGTCTGACCGGCTATCAGGAGGTCATCACCGACCCCTCCTACCGGGGACAGATGGTCTGCATGACCGTCTCCCACGTGGGCAATACGGGCATCAACCGGGAGGATGTGGAGAGCGACCGCCCCCAGATCACCGCTTTTATCGTGCGGGAGATCAGCCCGGTGGTCTCCAACTGGCGGGCCAACGAGAGCCTGGATCACTACCTCCGCCGCCACGACATCCCCGGCATCAGCGAAGTGGACACCCGGGCCCTCACCCATCTGCTGCGGGACGAAGGCGTTCTGCATGGCGCACTCTGCACCGACGGCAGCCGCAGCGCCGAGGAACTCGTCGCCCTGGCCCAGTCCTGGGAAGGGCTGGACGGGCGGGATTTGGTCAGGGAAGTCACCTGCCGGGAAGCCTACGTCTGGACCGACGGCACAAAAATCGAGTGGACGCCCGTCGCTTCCGGCCCGGACACCCGCAGCCTGGCCGGGGCCACGGTCGCCCAGCGCCACTTTCCCCTGGTGGTGGCCTACGATTACGGCATCAAACACAATATCCTGCGCCGGTTGACCAGCCACAACCTGCGGGTCGTCGTCGTTCCTGCCGACACTCCCGCGGCAGATGTGCTGGCTATGCAGCCGGATGGCATCTTTCTCAGCAATGGACCGGGCGACCCCGCTGGTCTGCCCTATGCTTCCGCAGCGGTGGCTCACCTGCTGGAAGCGGGTATCCCCACCTTTGGCATCTGTCTCGGCCATCAGATTATCGGGCGGGCGCTGGGTGCGGAGACTTACAAATTGAAATTCGGTCATCACGGCAGCAACCAGCCCGTCTCCGATGTGGACAGCGCGAATGTGCAGATTACTGCCCAGAACCACAACTACGCGGTGGACGACGCCACCCTGCCCGCCCGTGTGGAGATCACCCACCGCAACCTCAACGACGGCACTGTGGAAGGGATGCGTCTGAGCGACCGCCCTGTCTTTTGTGTGCAGTATCACCCCGAAGCCAGCCCCGGTCCCCATGACGCCGACCTGCTTTTTGCCAAATTCGCACAGATGATCCATGAAAATGTGAAACGTGATGCGTGAAGTTGTGGATAATTTGGTGGATAAGTGATGTTGTGTGTGGATAAAATTCTGTGATTGTGGGATAGTGTGCTGATTGTATGGTTCTGTTTGTGGAGATCGTGAATGAGGAGCATGGAATGTTTTCTTAATGTGTTGATTATGTGCTTGTGGAATGCTGTATTTGTGTAAATATTCCTGGGATTTGTGTTTTTTCTGCGTAAAACTCTGTGATAATGTGGAGAAGTGTTGTGTCAAATCCCGTAATTCGCATAATTGAAGAAGCCTCTCTCAATGCCTGGCCGGCCCGCCAGCAGTTGGTGGACGGCGGCTGGCTGATCCGCTTCAACGACGGCTATACCCGCCGGGCCAATTCGGTCAATCCGATTCATCCTTCCGAGAGCGGTGAATGGGAATTGCTGAAACGGGTGGCGAAATGGGAACGCTTCTATGGGGAGCGCGGCCGTCCTGCGATCTTCAAAATCACGCCGCTGGTGCAGCCACTCCATCTGGACACTTTCCTGGCCGAACGGGGCTACCGCTACGAAGCCCCCACCGGCGTGCGCATCCGCACTCTGGCCGAAGCCCTGACCCCGCCCGCTTCTCTCCCCGACGGTCACGCGGTCGTCGAGTCCACCCTCTCCGACGTCTGGCTGGAGAGTTACACCGCTTTCAGCGCTACCCCGCCGGAGACTCTGGCCCCCATGCGTGCCATTCTGGACAATATCGCGCCCGCCTGCTGCTACGTGACCCAATGGGTGGGCGGTGTGCCCGTCGCCAGCGGGCTGGGCGTGCTGGAAGGAGCGCTCTTTGGCCTCTACGACATTGTGACCAGCCCGGCCCAGCGTGGCAAAGGCTACGGCGTCCACCTGCTCCACACTCTGCTGGCCTGGGCGCGGGAGCAGGGCGCGTCCCACGCCTACCTGGCGGTGATGGACGACAACGCCCCCGCCCTGCGGCTGTATGACAAGTGGGGTTTTGTGGAGGTGTATAAGTACTGGTATCGGGTGCGGGAATGAGAGTCTGCCACAAAAACAAGCGAGACTGTATAACAGTCTCGCTTGTTTTTGTGTTTTTTGTAAAGTTTGTCTGCCGTCACCGTGACGGCTGCTGCCCATAAACACCTCCTGTGTGGATGGGATGGAATCCGCTTCTATGCATCGTCTTCTCGCTTGTTGTCGATAGGCATCTCCTTGTGTTGTCTGCGGGTATTGTTTACTAGAGCTTATCGGGAATAAGCTATCACCTCTGGTGATGAAATCGTAATTCTCTCTGGTGGCTCGTTATTCCCGATAATGTGTATATATGTGATTAGCCGCAATTGTAACAGACGCATTAGAGGTACATAGCACCAACATAGCATCCAACCGCAAACCCGACGGCGGATGCAAAGAAAATCAAGCGCAGGACTCCGGTCACAATTTCCCACACGGGTTCAGCAGGTGGCATTGAATTCTGCGGCGGCATTTTCCCCTCCTAATAAATCAATCGAAGTACCAGCCATTGGTATCCTAAAACAAGTAGCTCGGCCTTTGTTCACTCTCGATGGCTAACTGATACAATCCATCCACTAGAGATAGCCTTCCTACCAAGACATTAAGCACGTTCCTAAGTATTTCTTCGCCGTTGGTGATTGCATGTTCGACGTCTTCAATCTCACGAATGGTCAGAAGTCGTTCTTTCAAGAGACCTTTAGAATTCATCACGTTCGTAACCTTTCTGATTTTATGCACCCAAGAACTATAGTAGAGCTTATGGGGAATGCGCTATCCCCTTTGATAATGAAACCGTCATTCTCTTTCTGGTGGCTCGTTATCCCCGAAAACATCTACTTGCTGTGTCCTCAGTATACGGCGTTGGCCGATCAATTCAAGCGCAAGTTGCCTACAGCAGGTTACAGAACCCATACAAAATAGCGGCGACGACTGACAAGAAGCGGTGTCAATGTATCTGTCCATACCGATTCGCCAGTTTCAACAGACGCAACCCCTCCAGGCGTAAGGCCTCCGGGTAGATGGCTTTATAGATGTGACAGTTGGGCGATTTCACGTCGTAGCGACCGGTTGCCCGATAGGTAGCAATGGGGCAACCCCCAGCGCACCAGTAGCGCCATTCGCACTCCCGGCAGCCCTCCTTTTCATCCACCGGCAGGTTTTGTACCCCTTCCCCCGCGCCACGCAGCATCGCCAGTGGATCTGGGGCAAAGACATTTGTGATGGGTTGCTCGATTTCCATCTGGCACTTGGCGATATTGCCCCGCTGATCGATAACCAAATAGGACTGGCCCGCGCTGCACGTCCGGTTGTGGGGAGTGTTGAACTGGGCACGGTCCACCAGATAGCCCAACAAACTCTGCTCGGGGAGATTGTCTTCGATCACGGCAAAGGCGCGCAAGATGGCATTGATAATTCGTTCGTCTTGTAAACGCAGATCGCCGTAGGGGGCTGCGCACTCATTATCGCGAAAGAAATTGATATTGAAGGGAAGCTGGCGTTCCAGTGCGTAGGCCACCGTCTCCGCCAGACCGTCTGCGTTGCGGTTGGAGAGGGTGATGCTGATGAAAGGATGTATCCCAGCGGCGATCAGCCGCTCAATCGTGCGATCCACCCAGGCAAATGAGCCGCGTCCATTGACAAAGCGCCGCTGGCTGTCGTGATAGTCACCGACGCCGTCCAGGGAGATGCTGATGCGTATCTGCCGGGTTTTGCACTCTGCAATGACCTCTTCGCTGGTGAAGACCCCATTGCTCAACAGCACCGCTTCCACCCCAATACCCGTCTGCTGGCTGCGCTCCCGGGCGTAGGCCTCCATCTCCAGCACCCGCTGCCAGTTGAGCAGGGCCTCGCCGCCGGCGAACTTTAGCTTGACCTGCCGGAAGCCGTTGGCCGCCGCCGAGCGAAAGATAGCATCCACCGCGGCCCAGCCCACATCTGCGGGCATCTCCTCGTCGCTCTTGTCGATGTAGCAATAGTCACAGCGCAGATTGCAGGCGTTGGTGACGTGAATCCACGTACTCAATGTCTGGGGCGCGCCCTGTCGAGGCGCAAACCGCTTGCCGACAGATTCCAGCAGACCAAAACGAAGCAGAGAATCAATTGTCCCCAACGATTCACTGTCAGCCTCTCCTGCCAGCGCGTCCGTCACCCGTTGCGGCCTTGCAAAGTGCTGCCAGAGTGCGTGGGCGGCTGGGTTCAGCACGGCCACTCCCCGGTCGTGTATCGGATTGAAGAGCAATGTGTAGCTATCTGCGAGTTGCTGGCGGTGCAAGACCGGATGGCGCAGGGGAAGCTCGCCAACGCTGGGTAGCTGGCTGCGCGGCTGGAGGACAAAACCGTCGTCAGGACAGGCGCAATCGCATTGGAAGTGATAGGCGTCCGTCTCCGCCTGGGGAAAGAGACTGGCGTGGATTACCAGCGGGCTAGTCGAGACGCGGCCTGCCCACACTTTCTCCCGCTGTCGCCGTGGGGGGAGAGGGGCAGTGGGGAGGTCGCTGCGCGATGGAGCGGACGAACGCCGAACGTCCGTGAGCCATTCCAAATCTGTCAATGCGATAGGAAAACGCCTGTCTGCTTGTGCCATTGCGCCCCCTGTGGACTGACTATTGTGAAGAAAAATCGCCAATGCCAAAGTTGTCCCGAAGATGCGCGCGGAGAAGATGCTCGGCGCGCTGCCACGCATCCCGCTCCTCTGCGGGGAAGAGCTGCGCGCCCTCTGCGTAGAAGCGTTCGAGAGTGTCGCTGGCAAGCGGTTTGAACACATCGTAGGCTATTTGAAGGGCGCGGCGCACGGCCCGAACGTTGCCGGGAAGCCTGCTGGCATAATAGAGGATGCGCATGACGGCGCGCAGCAACTCATCTTCGAAGGAGGGCTCTTTGTCTGCTGCGAGTTCCCCGGCGCGCTCAGCCAGCAGCCTGCGTTCCTGGAGAATCAGCGCGGCCAGGGACCAGGCCTTGCTCAGATGCGTCCAGTAGTGGCTCGGATCGCCTCTCTGGTGACGCGGGTGCGCCGGGTTTCTGTAATCTTCGGGCGCAAAGCCAATCGCCTCTTGGAGGCGCGTTTCTGCTTCATCGAGCCAGGCCAGCATCTGTCCGCGCTGGTCGGCATTGATCCCATCGCCCTGCACGGAATCAATTCTCCAGTAATACAGATAGGCCAGATTGATGGCCGAATCCACCCGTCGCTCGCTGGCACCGATTCCCGCGACCGCCTGGATAGATTGCCGGAGAAGCTCTTCTGCCCGGCGGAATGACTCGTTGGCGTCGTGCTTGTCTGCGCAATCGTCCCGGTTCTGCCAGCAGAAATGGGCCAGGTCGCGATAGACGCAGCCATATTCGTCCAGGATGTCGGCGAGGAGCGAGTCGGGCGGCTGCAGGAGCTTTTGGGCGAAGGCGTAGCTCTGCTCGCTCTCTGCCAGCGCGTTTTCCAGATGGCCCAGGTAATGTCCGCGCGCCTGGGTCAGACGCTCCGCATCCCGTCGATGGGCTTCGCTCAAGGCGCGATGGGCGAGCATCTGCCAGTAGGGGCTGTCCACCCGGCGAAAGATTTCCAGGGCGCGCCGGCAGTAATACTCGGCGGAGACCGGACGCTCGCTCATCGTCAATACAATGCCGTAGGTGTTCAAGCTGAGACCGATGGTGAAGCCGAAGCCCAGTCGCTGGCGCAGCTCCAGGGCGTCTTTCACTGCGGCCTCGGCTTTAAGGGAGTCGCCCACCAGAGCCAGGGCATAGGCCTTGTCGTTGAGGGAACGGGCCTGGCTGACTTCGAATTTCAGATCCCGATAGGGCCACAGGCTATCTGTATACCGGCGGGCGGCCCGGCCGTAGTGCCCCCGGGAGCGTTCGAAGAAGCCATAGGCGTAGTAGCCAAAGGCCCGGGCCGCGTGGATCAGCCAGCCCTGCAGGTCTGCATTCCATTTGCCGTGAGTTCGCTTCTCCTGCTCCAGCGCCGCCATACAGCGGTCAAAAGCAGCTCGCACCTCTTCCAGCGTCGTTTCTCCTTCCAGTCGGCCCCGGCAGAGATTGATGTAGACTTCCAGCAGAAGGCGTGCGTGCCGGGGGATGTCGAAATCGCCGGCGTCCAGGATGCGCTGCGCCAGTGCGAAGGTATTGCGCAGCCGTTGCGCAGCCGGCTGTTGTTCGGTATAGGCGCGCTGCACCGCGCGCAGGGCGAAATCGCCGTCGATCAGATCAGGGGTAACACCGGCGGCGGTCGCTTCGTTGCGATAGCGATAATTTCCCGCAGCGGCTTCCTGGGCGCCCCACCACTCCAAAAAGACGGCGCGGATGTGGGCCTCATATTCGCGCAGACCCGTGCTAAAAATCTCCTCGGCCAGTTCGTAGTAGTGTTTGTAGCCCTCTGCCGGACTCCAGCGCAGGGCGTAGCTCATACGATCGGCTGTCAAATGGCGGCGGCGATCGCGTGCATCAAACAACGCCCGCTCTTCTGTTAATTGTTGCGGAGTCGCTGGTGGCCGCGAGGAGGGGGCAGATTCCGGCAAGGATTGAATGTCATCCTCAGCGATCTCTTCATCACTGATATTTGTGCGTTGATTGAAGCGGACAATCGCATCTTCTATCGCTTCGATCTCCCGATTGTATTCCGCCACCAGCCACTCATATATCTCTCTTGCGGTCTTTCTATCCTCGCTGTAAAAACCGGCCTCCAGCCAGTCGGCGATTTCGTCGTGCAGGACGAGGCTGCCGTCGGGCCGGGTTTTGATGAAAATCTGCTGCTGCAACTGGGCAAAGTCTTTGTCCAGAGCGGGAAACTGATAGTCACCCTTCCAGATGGCCTTAAAGCGTTCAGGGGTCAGGCCGCGGCGGGTCAGGGCCATATAGCGCACAATGACGCTGGCGTCCTGCCCAAAGGCGTAGTCGCCCAGCGCCTGCACGAGGGTAGCGCGCACTACCTCCTGCATATTGGGCGGCGCATCCTTGCCCTCCAACAGATCGTCGATCAATGCCATCAGCGCCGGCGGCGTCCTGTCCAGGTAGAGCTGCAGGGCAACGGCCAGGGCAATGGGCAGACCGCCGGTCAGCCGGTGGAAGACGCCCACCAGCGCGTCGTCGAATCCCTCGGCTGCGCTGAGCAGTCCGGCTTCGTAGGAATGCTCGTTCTGCGCGAGAGTGTGAGATAAATACTGGATGTATTCACCTACGCCGTCCGGGGAGAAACCGCCCAACTCGATGACCCGCTCCTTCGCGCCGGCCAGCTTGCACAACTGGTCGTACAGTTCGGGGGCCTCTTTGCGCCGCCCTGCTGTCACAAAGAGCGCGCCGGGCAGATCATTCCGCTCGACCGTGCGTTGCAGCCAGCGCCAGGCCGTGGCCGACGGCAGCGGAGCCTCGAAACGCGCACGCACCGGATCGTCGTGGAAACGCAGAAGCTCGGCCGTGTCCAGCAGCACCACCAACCGGCAGCCCCGCTGCGCCAGCTTTCGCCAGGCCGCGTCGAAAGCCTCCATCATCTGGCGGCGGATGTCGCTTTGCACACCTGCATTCTGCTGGCTGCGGAAGCGCTGTAACAGATCGTCGAAGTCACGGAAAATCTCGTCGGCGTTGTATTTCCCGTCAAGCCCTTGGCGGATGTCCTGGGCAATGGCCTCGATCAGGTCCAGCGCGATGCGCACGTGGGAACTGTAGAAGTCGATGATGCGGGTGCAGAGAACGGGTCGATTCCCTCCGGTAAGCTCCGGGGAGAGTTCGTTTCGCAACCATTCCAGCAGACGGGTCTTGCCCATACCGCCGGCGCCGGCGATATAAAAGAGTCGAGTTTCGTCATCGGCGCTGCGCAATTGCTCCACCGCGGCGCGCAGTTTCTGCTGTTCCGCGCTGCGCCCGGCCAGGGCGCGGGTGCGCAGGGTAAAGAGAGGGTGTGTGGGAAATCGCTCAGCCATTCGATCCCTCCTTCCTATAAAGACAGGCCAGCGGGGGCAATACCTGGTACTTTGGTGTTTCAGGGATGTGTCGCACCAACCCGATTTGGGTCAACTGACGAGTCCAGGTGGGGTCGTCGTCGGTAAAACCGTCTGGAAAACGACGGGCCAATTCAATGAGACGGCCCACTTCTGAAGCCCCCAATCTGTCCCCGATAATCTCAACCGCCAGTTCGCGCAAGCTCCCTTCGCATTTTACATCCTCAAAAGCCTCCGCATCCTGGGCTAGTTTCCACGCCAACCAATTGGGAATGAGTGGATGGCCGCAGGCGTAGCGACGCGCCAGTTCCTGCAACTTTTGGGCGTCAACGGACACGGGATTCTCCAACTGGGGGGAAGTCTCGTGCAGAATCCCGGTCACCAGTTGGTCGATTTCCCTTTCTCCGAGACTTTTCAGCGCAATCAACTGTAATTTCCGCCTCATTCTTGGGCTAAACCTGGCGGCGGGCAGCGGCTCGCGACT
>JACQGT010000048.1 GCA_016199425.1 Chloroflexota bacterium | reverse complement strand
TTGCGTATTGCGTATTGCGTTGATCGGCGGCGTGTCAGAAATTTTCCGTTGGGACGCAGAGAAAATCGAGAAACCGAGAGATGCAGCGTTGCACGTGAGATCGACGGCGTTTTACGCAATACGAAATACGTTTTACGCTTTCCCTGTCTGCAACTGCCCACCCGCCACCTGCCCCGCCGCCTGAGACGCCCCGCCCCGCTCGTGCGCTGTCACGGGAATGGCCCCCAGCACAGGCACGGCCAGGCTGCGCTCCACCGATTCGGGCGTGCGCAGATAGCTGGATTCCATCCACGTGAGCAGAAGAACGACAGCAATGCCAAAGAGCAGTCCCAGCACTGTCCCGGCCACCGCGTTGAGGAGTGGTTGGGGCTGGTACATATCCGCGCTGATGGCCCGGCTGACAATCTTCACTTCAATGCGGTTCTGCTTGTCCTGCTGCGCGTAATAGGCTGTGCGCTCGTCTACAAATTCGTCGGCCAGGGTAATCGCCATCAATTTGGCGACCTCCGGGTCCCGATCCCGGGCTTCGATGTTGATCATAAATGTGCTGGAATCAGGTGTGACTTTGATCAGACTCAAGAACGTATACGGGTTTTGGTCCAGTTGCGCCCGCTCGATCACCCGCTGAGCCACTTCCGGCGTCTGGATGTTGATGGAGAAATTGCGCATCAGGTCTTTGGCTGTGTTGCCCAGCCCCCAGTCCGGGCGGGCGGGAACGGTGCTTACCTGCACAGTGGCCCGGTACATCTCCTCTTGCAGCGCGCTCACGCCAAAAGCCCCGGCCCCGGCCAGAATGACTGCCAGCACTACAATCCAGCCCCGGCGGCGTAAAATGCGCAGATAGTCTTGAATGGTCATCGTCGTTACTCCAGAAAATGCTGCGTATTGCGTGAGTATACGTCACCTGATCTTACGTTTCACGCATCCCCATCAGCCCCAGCACGCCACTGTTTACGAAATACGCAATACGCAATACGCAATTACGCCTTCGGTATCGCCCCCACCACCGGCAGCCCCATCGCTTCCAATTCATCGCTGCGGCGCACGGACGTGTCCAGATAGTCCAGCAGAAAGAGCAGCCCCACACCTGCGATCAGCGCCAGAATGACACGCAACGGCCATTCCAACCGTTGGCGCAGACCCACCCCCACGGGAGAGACCGATGGGCTGTCCAGCAGCGTTACCTGTACATCCGGCGTGCCAAGCTGCTGGAAGTAGACCGGCGTTTTTTCGGCCAACTCGGCCACCGCAGCCTCGGCGATGGCCGCCAGTTGCTCCGGATCACCCCAGGTCAGCGTCAGCCGGATGAGCCGATGCTGCTTGCCCGTCGCCGCGCTGCCCTGGATCAGCCCGGTGGGGATGACAATGCCCTGGGCCGCCAGCCGCCGGTTGACGCCCTGGGCGAAAAGTTCGCTGCCCACCACTTCGGTAAAATCGTCCACCAGATACTCGCTGGTCAGCCAGGCGTAGTAGCGGGGATCGTAGAGGCTGGCGTCGGTCTGGACGGCGGGCAACACGCTTACCAGCAGGCGCAGGGATGCGCTGTAGGTGGGCGGTGGCGACTGCCAGGGGCGCAACTGGGCCGCGCTGATCCCTGCCACCAGAACGGTCAACACAACGGGTATCCACCAGCGGCGGCGCACAATGCGCCAGTAGTCACGCAGTTCCATTGGCTAGGCGCGGACCTCGATTTGCTGGCGCGGAAAATAGGAGGACGTATACCCGGTGAGGCTCATCGCATCCACTCCACTCGCGAGCTGCGTATTATGATTTCCCGCTTCGGCTCTGTGGTTACACGTTCAAACAGAACAGGAACTGACTCCATCTCACAGTAGATTCGGTTGTGCAATGTCATAAGATCGTCATCCACGCCGACGACTTTACCCGCGTGAATCGCTACATATTTGCCGTCGTACTCTTTGAGCAACTCGCCCAGCATTGCTTCGAAGGCTTTCATCTCCCGCGAAAGTCTTTCCCATTCGAGTTTGTCGATGTAGTCGTCAAGCGCGCATGTCAACAGATCTGCCGGGGGCTGCTGGTTCCACTTCGAAACTTCTGTTACTTTCTGAAGGAACGCAGAATCAACTGAAAGGACTGGCATATCTACCTCCTGTTTGCTCAACCGCCGCCTGCTTCAATACCTGTCTATTGAATCCATTCTACAGGGCAATATCGACTTCGAGACAAAGTTCAATCGCCTCTTGAACGCGCTTCATCAGCACATACAGCGACTTGGCCTGGGTATGACATCCGCGCAGGGCGGGAACGGAAGCCACGTAGTAGCCGTCTTCATCCTTTTCAATGATGACACTAAACTCTACAGTCATTGTCTGAACTTCCGAGTACTTTAGGCGACAGCAAATTCTGTGATTGCTCGCCGTTCAGGACGATAAAAACCGAGAACAATATCTTCCTTGGGGATACCAGCTTTCAGGAGTTCTTCGGCAACCCCTTCTTCAGTCCCGTCCTGCTCAATCCAGACTTTGCCGTTCAGCAACCGAATATGCAAGATCACGGCATGAACTCGCCCCAACCGATCCCACCCTAAATCAAGCACAGCATACTGGTCATGGGATTCATCAAAGAGCGGTACCGTTTCCACCTTTCCATGACTGGGCATTTGTTCGGCATGTTCAGACAATATGCGCTTTACAATGCTTCGATAGCCTCTTATTTGCTCCATTGCACAATGACCTCCTGAACTGGATCGAAGACTAACAAATCGATCTCATGCTCGGCCACGATATCCTGAATCGCAGGTTTCTGGAAAAAATCGTTGAATATATCGTCGGCGATTGCAAGGTACAAGACGCGCTCAGGATCGTTTTTCCGTAGGATGTTCCGATAGATGCTATATTGGCCGACTGCTTTTTCTAATTCTGTGATTTGTGAAGATGAGCCGAAGACTTTGATTTCAACGACAATTTGAGGCTATTTTATCATACCTTACCGAGGAAAAATTCTTGCGTGGGCTAACCCATGTCGGCATGCATGATTGTTGCCAGAAAGTCCAGCAATTTCTTCCGGAACACATCCCGCCCAAAACGTTCCGCCTGTTTCCGGCAGGCCGCCGGGTCGTAGGCGGACGGGTCGAATTTGCCCAGCACAGCCAGCAGACTCTCGACTGTCTGCTCGGCGAAGTGTTCCCCGCTGACGCCGGGGATAACCGTATCCAGCGCGCCGCCACCCGCGTAGGCGATGACCGGTCGGCCTGCAGCCAGCGCCTCCACCGGCGCAATGCCGAAATCCTCCAGTCCGGGAAAGAGAAACGCCTTGCAGCCCCGCATCAGTTCCAGCAGCTTTGCTTGCGACTGGCGGCCGAGAAATGTGACATTCGGCCCGGACGCGGCTTGCAGGCTGGCCCTGTCCCGCCCGTCACCCACAATCACCAACTTCTCCTGGGGCAGGTGGCGAAAAGCCGCCAGCGCCAGGTCGATGCGCTTGTACGGAATCAACCGACTGACGATCAAATAGTAGTCGCCAACCGGGACCGACGGGTCCGGCGTGTAACGCC
>JACQGT010000458.1 GCA_016199425.1 Chloroflexota bacterium | reverse complement strand
GGCGGCGTGGCCGTGGTCAGCCTGGAGGACTGGAAGGTCAAGGCCCGCATCAACACCCACGATGGCAGCCCCATCTGGGTTGCCTTCACCGGTGATGGCAAGACCGCCTATGTCAGCGACGGCCACGAGAGCAAGGTCGCCAAGATCGACATGAGCGCCGAGAATCCCGCCCTGTGGCGAGTCACCGGCATGGCCAACGCCGGCGCCATCGGCCCCTACGGCCTGACCCTGAACTGGGACGATACGATGCTCTTTGCCGTCGGCAAGGGTGAGGCCAGCCACAACCAGGGCAAGACTGTGGGTTACATCGACACCCGCATGTTTGCCGAACCCGACATGTACCGTGGGTGGGGCACGGTCCTCGGCCAGTTGGTAACAGACTGTCTACGCCAGGATCACGCTATCGTCCATCCCGACCCGGCCAAGAACGAGATGTGGCTCAGCTGCAACAGCAGCTTTGAGAATGTGGTCGTCGATATGGGCGCAATCGAAGTAACAGATCGCATCCCACAGCCCAATGCCGGCAGCTCCCACAACGGCGCTTTTGTGGCCTACGATGCGGAATGGAAGGGCGAATTGCTCTCCGACACCAACGGCTTCCATGGCAGCGCTGTCATCACAAAGTTGCAGGCGATTGCTGGTAAGTAGTCCAGGCGCAGAGTCTGGCCAGAGGTTCGAGAGTTAGATCAACCGAATGAAGCTTCACGGGTGGACATCTGTCTAACCGGATAGGTGTCCACCCTTTACCGGGGGCGAGCAATGAGCATACAGAAGAGATGGCGTGTCGGCATCATACTGGTTATCTGGATGTTGTTTGTGGCCCTGATGGGCGCAGTCAACGGTTCTAGACCGGCGCAGGTCCGGGGTCCCTTTGTCATTCCACCAACAGCTACCCCGCAAGTTGTGGCCGCTGCGTCTCTTGCCCCTACGGCCACAGAAGTGTCCGCGCCAACGCCAATCGCAGCGGAGGCGGCAGGGGAGACAGCATCAGCCGCTACAACGGATGTCACGGTAGCCGCTCCGGCGGGTGACGCTGCGGCCAACAGAGCCGGTGTTGTGGCGGGTGCGCCAGTGACCACCACTGGCACCGTCAGCAGCACAGCTTCTGCGCCCGACCTACCTCCAGTAGTGGACTTGCCCCCCATTTCATCCGTAGCGGATCCCCGGGTTGCTCTGGGCGAGACCGTCTTCCAGAAGACCGCGGGCGGCGTGGGTTGTCAACTCTGCCACGGCCCGGATGCCAGAGGGCTGGTTGGCCCCAATATTGTGGGCAAGACTGAGGATGCCATTCGAGCCCAGTTTGAGACCAACGCCCAGATGCAGTTCATCATCCTGTCGGACAAGGAGATGAGCGCGGTGGCAACCTATTTGCAATTCCTGGCCGATCCAAGTACCTTCGCCTTGCTGTCCGGAGGCGGTGCGGCAGGCAGCGCCGGGACCGGCACAGGGGCGGAGACAGTAGATCCGGTTCTCTCGGACCCGGCCATCGCCCGGGGCGAGGAGATCTTCCAGAAGACCGCCGGTGGTGTGGGTTGTCAGCTCTGCCACGGCAAGGATGCCACGGGTCTGATCGGTCCCAACATCATTGGCAAGACCGCAGACGACATCCGCTATCAATTTGAACACAACTCCCGCATGCAGTTCATCATCCTCAATAACCAAGAGGTTGAAGCGGTGGCGGGCTATCTGCAATATTTGGCCAACCCCACTGGCGGAGTGGCGGCGAGCGCCGCCGCGCCAACCGTTATGGATCCGGTGGTCGCCCAGGGTGAGCAGATATATAATGTCACTGCCGGTGGTGTGGGCTGCGGGCTTTGTCACGGTGCGAATGCTGCGGGAGGACTTGCGCCCGCCATCGTAGGGGCGACCGTGGAAGATATTCGCGCCCAGTTTGCACGCAGCACCCAAGAGCAGTTCATCACCCTCACCGATCAGGAGTTCGATGCGGTGGCGACCTACCTGCAATACTTGGCCAACCCCACGGCCGGGACCGCCGCCAGCACGGAGACCGGCACCGGGAACGGCCCCTCTCTCGCCGATCCCCAGGTGGCCACGGGCGAACGGGTCTTTCAGTTCACCGCCGGCGGTGTGGGTTGCCAGCTTTGCCACGGCAAGGATGCCACGGGTCTGATCGGTCCCAATATCGTGGGCAAGACCGCAGACGACATCCGCACCCAGTTTGAGGTCAACGCCCAAATGCAGTTCATCATCCTCACGGATGCCGAGATCGACGCTGTCGCCACCTATCTGCAATATCTGGCGACCCAACCATAACCTACGGTTTCGGACTACCGGCTCACTGACGGAAGGGCTGCACCACTATGGCGATTAAACACCTGAATACCCAACACGGCTGGATAGCTCAACTGCGCCAAAGCTGGCCTCTCTGGCTGATCGGCCTGGTAGTTGTGATCGCTCTGGGTCTCTTTGCTCTGGACAGCGTCCGGCCAGACGCACCGGCGGCACAGCCGGCAGCCCAACCCGCCCCGGCCCTGCCCGAAGCTGACGCAGTGGTGGCCGCTCCCCCGGTGGCAGCCTCTGTCGTGGAGCCTGTGGCTGCGCCCATGCAGATGCTTCTCAGGCCGGAGGTCGTGCCCGACACTCTCACTATGGATCAACTGTTGAAGGGGCTGCTGCGCCAGGGAATCCGCCCGGAAGGGGTGCTGCCCACGGTGGATGTGCTGCTCTCCGCCCCGGCCTACTTCACCGCAACGGGCCGGGAAGTCCCCGCGGCCGCTATGGAGGAGCCGACTTTCCTTTTCTATGTGACCGAAGATTCCCACGAGGAATTGCCCATCGATCCCCCCGCCCCCATGCTGGTCATCGACGGCGCCGAGATCGCCAAACCCGCCCACATCACCGTTCTGGCAGATTCGTACCATCACCGCACCACTTTGCTACTGTATTCCGCAGTGGATGGGAGTGGCTTTCCTCTGGTCAGCGCCGAAAACCGGCTATTGCAACTGATTTTCCCCGCTTCGGGCGGATGGAACCAGCCATCCAATGTACTCTTTTGGGACCTGCCCGTCCGCTACACACACGACTTCTCGTCCCGGCAGGTTGCTCTGGGCATGGATTCCTACGTGGCTCCACAGGCTGAAGTGGAGGGTGCTGTATCCGCAGTTGTTGCCGACCCGGTGGTTGCCACAGGCCACGAAGGCCACACGGTCGTCCCATCGGCGGTTGCGCCCACCGCCCAAGTGATCGATGCCCGTAGCAATGGCATAGGACGCGCATCACAGCCTTTGACTTGGGCCGCCATCCTGGCCATTATGGCCGGCATGCTCACCGCCCTTTCCCCCTGCCTGATCCAGTTGGTGGTCTATTACACTGCCACCCTGGCCGGGGTCAGCACCGAGGGACACGCACCCGGTTCGCCAGAGATGGTCAGCGCCCAACGGCACATCATGCGCACGGGTCTCTTTTTCGCCGGAGGATTCACGCTTGTCTACACCGCGGGCGGTGCGGCCGCTGGCTACATCGGTCAATCTATGGATCGGGTTGGCGTACTTACCACCTGGTCCCGTCCCCTTTCTATCATCGCCGGGGGCATTATCGTCATTATGGCCGTGCGGGTGGCCTGGAATGCCAAGTCTCCCCTGATCTGCCGTCTGCCCATGACCTCTCTCTTTGGCAAAGAGCACAAGACCGGTGTCGTCGGCTCCGTTGTGATGGGTATCAGCTTTGCCACGGGCTGCATGGCCTGTTTCAGCGCCACAGTGCTGCCCGCCCTGCTGCTCTACGCCGGGGCCACCGGCTCTGTTCTCTATGGCACAACCCTCCTGCTGGTCTTCTCCCTGGGCGTCACCATCCCCTGCCTGCTCTTGGCTGTGGGTGTCTCCCGGCTACAGCCCTTCGTCTCCCGGCTGCAACGCGCCGGCCCCTACCTGGGGCTGGCCAGCGCCGCGGTGATGGCCGCGTTCGGCGTCATCATGCTCACGGATCAATTTCACCTGGTCAGCAGCATTATCTTCCGTACGCTGAATCTGGGATAGGCACAAGTACCAAAATAGGATCTGCAAAAGTCATGCTATCGTCAAGACTACTTCGTCAAACCAGGATTATCAGAGCGGGTTTTCTATTCCTGGCCCTAATGGCCGGGTGTGCTGCACCGACGGCATCTCCTGCTCCTACCTCTGCCCCTGCGCCGGCCGCAGTCGCAGAACCAACGGCTACAGACATTCCTGCTGCCACGCCTGCGCCCAGCGCGCCCCAAATTCAGATAACGAATGCCTGGTCCCGGCCTGCCCTGCGCATGGCCGCAGAGACTGCGCTTAGCATAGAAGTCATGCCCGCTGTCACCGCAACGGCCTGCCCGACACCCGATCTTCTCTCCATCAACCCCTGCGAGGCCAGCGGCGACCCCATGCCAGTGTGCGACGCCGCGGGTGACACAGATGCCCAGCCTGCAATGGCGGGCATGGAAAGTATGGCAACGCCTGCCATGCACGATATGTCTGCGATGACAGATACCGCCGCGATGGAGGATGAAGACAGGGGCAAGATGACCGACATGGGTACCCGGGGCGTGGTCTACCTGACCCTGACCAATCAGGGCAACGCTCCCGATCGGCTGATTGGCGTAGAGAGCGCTGTCGCCGCCATAGCGCAACTGCACCAGACCACTATGGACGATGCCGGTATCATGCGGATGCGGCCGGTGGAGGGAGGATTGGAAATTCCCGCAGGCGGGCAGGTTGTTCTGGAGCCGGGCAGCTACCACATTATGCTGATGAACTTGCAGCAGGATATCGTCCTCGACGATAGTTTCGATGTGGTGCTGACCTTTGAAATCAGCGGACCAATCACCGTCGCTGCGCAAGTCCTATTGCAGTAGTAGCGTGCGGTCCCGCACAAGGAAACCTGTCATGCACCAGGCTGCTCTACCCCGATCTAACGACGGCGAAACAGTGAAGTACGCATCCAAGGGATGGTATTTGTGGCTGCTGCTGATTCTGGGCGTTGCCCTGTTGGGCGGCGCCATGCGGCTCATCCCCACTGCGCAAAGTGGCGGCCTGGCTGCGTGGCTGCCGTGGATGAACCGGCCCCTGGTCACCCTCTATTTTTCCGACGCGGACGGGCGCTATTTCGTGCCGGTCTCCCGACCGGTGGCTTCGGCCAAGGACCTGGCCCACACAGCCCTGGACGAGTTGATCCGAGGCCCCCAGGTGGAATCCGGTTTCCAGGCTCCCCTTCCGCCGGGAACAAAGGTCAACAAGTTTGAGGTTCGGGACAGCGTGGCTTATGTCGACTTATCCGGTACATCCCTGGCCGAGTTGAGCGTCGCCCAGGTCGAGCGGGCCGGCATCGCCATCCACAAGACCCTGGCCGCTCTGCCCCAGGTCGAGGG
>JACQGT010000466.1 GCA_016199425.1 Chloroflexota bacterium | reverse complement strand
GTTTCCTCCGCGCTCCCCGCGCCTCCGCGGTGTACTCTTGGGCTTTTTGTAGCGAACTCGTCTTTGTGTCTTTGTGGTTCAAATCTCGTTGTTTCATCCCTGCCGGTCCGCCAGATAGTCCACCAGCGCCTGCAAGCCCAGCAGATAGCTGCGCCAGCCAAAGCCGCAGATTTGGCCCACACAGACCGGGGCCAGCACGGATGTGCGGCGGAATTCCTCCCGGCTATGGATGTTGCTCAGGTGGACTTCCACTGTGGGCAACGAAACCCCGGCGATGGCGTCGCGGATGGCGTAGGAGTAGTGAGTGAACGCGCCGGGGTTCATCACCAGCCCGTCGGCCCAATCGCCGGCCTGTTGGATGGCGTCCACAAGCGCGCCTTCGTGGTTGCTCTGGAAGGGGCGCAACTCGTGGGCGTCGCCCGCCCAGGCCAGCGCCCGTTCGTTGATAGTCTCCAGCGTCACGCTGCCGTAGATGGAGCGCTCCCGCCGCCCCAGCAAATTCAGATTCGGCCCGTGGATGAGGGCGATCTTTGCCCTAGAATACTCCTGCGCAATGCAAATTTCTAGGGACTGGAAACGTGAAACGTAAAACGTGAGAAAGGCCGATTACCTTCACGTTTTACATTTCACGCATTACCCGGCAACGTTGGACTGTCCCGCCGCGCCCTATACCAACACCCTCTCCAGCGCTCGGCGCACATACGCTTCGCCGGGGTTGTTGACGATCTCAACTTCGCCCAACTTGCGGGGCAAAATAAAGCGCAGGGTCTTGCCCTGGCGTTTCTTGTCGAAAAACATCGCAGCGTAGACCGCGTCGACGCCGTAGCCGGGCAGGGTGACGGGCAGCTCCAACCGGGACAGCAGGCGGCGGATGCGCTCTTCCAGGGCCAGGTCGCAGTGGCCCGTCTCCCCGGCCATATGCGCCGCGGCGATCAGCCCCAGCGCCACCCCCTCGCCGTGGCGAACCGCGTACTGGCTCGTCTGTTCGATGGCGTGGCCGAAGGTGTGGCCCAGATTGAGTGTGGCCCGCCGCCCCATCTCGAAGGGGTCGTCTACCACCACATCCACCTTCACCCGCACTGCATCGCTGACCAGTTGGCCCAGGCTGCTGGGGCCGTCCCCTTCCAAACGGCGAAAAATTTCCGGCGCGGCGATGATGCCGTGCTTGACGATCTCGGCCAGCCCGGAGCGAAATTCCGCCGCAGGCAGGGTGCTGATCACCGCCGGATCGATGACGACCAGACTCGGCTGTTTGAACGCGCCCACCAGATTCTTGCCCTGGGGCAGGTCCACACCGGTCTTGCCCCCGACAGACGCATCCACCATCGACAGAACAGTTGTGGGAATCTGCACAAAAGGCACGCCGCGCAGGTAGCTGGCCGCGGCAAAGCCCGCCATATCCCCGATGACGCCGCCGCCCAGACCGATGACCGGGCTGCGCCGATCCAGCCCCGCGGCCAGAAATTGGTCGTAGAGGGAAGCGATGCTGGCGAGGGTCTTGTGCTGCTCGCCTTCGGGGACAGTGCAGATGACCGGCTCGAAACCGGCGGCGGCCAGACTCTCGGCCACCGTCTCGACGTGGAGCCCGGCGATGACCGGGTTGGTGACAATTGCCGCCTTGCCCTGCACCAACCCCCGGTTGGCCAGCAGCCGCCCGGTTTGGGCCAGCAGCCCGTCGGCGACGCAGATGTGATAGGTCGTCCCCTCCGGCGTGGCAACGCTGATACGGTTCATCCCGGCCACTTCGTCGTTGGCGGCCAGGGCATCCGCCACCCGCTCCACAATCTGTTGCGGCGTGCAGCGGTCGGTGGGGATTTGCAGGGGGATACTGGCGTAAGCCGCCCGCCGCCGGGCCAGCAGATTCTCGATGTGGGCCAGCTTTTCCGCCCGCCCGCCGGGGAGCAGGGGGCGATCCGTAGCCGCTTCCACCCGCGCCAGGATTGTCTCCGGGTCGGCGCTCAGGCATAGGAGCGGACCGCTGGCGGCCAGCGCGTCCCGGTTTTCGCTGTTGACCAGCGCGCCGCCGCCGGTGGCGATGACCAGCCCGTTCTGCCCGGCCAGTTCGTGACACAGTTGGGTCTCGGCCCTGCGAAAGACGGCCTCGCCCTCCTGGGCGAAAACGTCGGCGATAGGCTCGCCGAAGTGGGCCACCAGCCGCTCGTCCATATCCACAAATTCCCGGCCCAGGCGCGCGGCCAGCAGGCGGCCCGCGGTGCTTTTGCCCGTGCCCATAAAGCCGGTGAGGCTGATGTTTGGGTGGTTATGCGTCACTGGGTTCATCGGTTTCGCTGGTGTTTTGTTCAAAAGCGAGCAGCGTCAGGCGATATACTTCCTGCGCCGTCTCTAACGCTTCCTGCGCGTCGCTGAGGTCAGGCATCCCTTCGGGAAGTGAACCGGGCGGAGCATCTGGGTAGCGCGTCGGCGTGTAGTAGCTGTCCATTCTGTTCAAGCCGGTTGTGATCTCTGTGAACCACGAAACCGAGAGCAATCTGAGCAGGTCCGCAATACTATGCGTTCGGGGTGTTGAGCCGTCCCGGTGCAGGAGAAAACCCTTGAGCGTCTTCTCTACTGCCTGCTGGGCGTGAAAACAGACCTGATTGTAGATCTCTTCAGTGAGTACGAGTTCTGCTGTGCGCAAGTCTTCCTGCGCGAAGGCCAGCCATCGTCGGGTTTCCACGTTCATAAACAACGACCCCCTTACCCAGTATTTCGTGCTTAAAGAAGATGCGTTCCCGCGCCATCTGATCAAATTCATCGGGTGTGTAGCAGAGGAGATCAACCCCCACTTGGGGTTGCAACAGACCGCGTAAGTGATGCAGCCGCTTCATAAAGGGTAATTCAGTCTCTTGAACCACTACCAGATCGATGTCCGACCATTCGTGGATTTCGCCGGTGACCAGGGATCCAAAGATGAGAATCAGTTCAGGATTCTCCTGCTCAACGAGGATTTTGACGAAGCGGTCGAGTTCCTGCTCCAGCATCTGTTTGCGCTCTCTGGCAGCGGCTAAAGCCACCTCTGACTCTGCCAGTACCGCCGGTTGGGTTTGGCTGTCCATCGCTCTCTCTCCAGTCTATGCAAAACCTGCGCAGATCATCTGAAAATAAGCACACGGATTGACGCGGATGGGACGGATTCGCACGGATCAAATCTGCGCAAATCTGCCGGGTGCCCCCTGGGCGCCGCGTCCTATTTTCCAGCTATTGTCATCCATTTTGGTTTCGATGACAAATGGACGGAGGATATTGGGTATTGGGTGCCGTCGCCGTCACTACCCAATATCCAATACCCAATACCCTTTTCTATCCGTCGAACAAGCGAAAGTTTTCTTTGTCCACCCGCGCCGCCTGGTGCATGAGGACTGCGTTCATCACTTCGATAGCCATGCGCGATTCGAGAGTGACGCCGGCGCGCACGCCTACGCAGGGGTCGTGACGCCCCTCGGCAAGCTGGTATTCCATCTCTTCCAGATTTTTGCGCACAGACTGTTGGGCTTTAGTGATGGTGGATGTGGGCTTGAAGCCTACCCGGCAGACCAGCGGCGAGCCGGTGGTGATGCCGCCCAGCAGCCCGCCGTGGCTGTTGGCCTGGTAGCCGCTGCTACGGATGGGGTCGTTGTTCTCGCTGCCCCGGCGGGAGACGACCGCCGCGCCATCGCCCACCTCGCAGTTTTGCACAGCATTCAGCCCGCCCAGGCTGCCCATCAGCCGCACCTTCAGGCTCTGGTAGAGGGGTTCGCCGATGAGGGCTGGCGGGTTGATCGCCACCACCTCCACCGCCGCGCCCAGAGAGTCGCCGTCGATGCGGGTGCGTTTGATCAGTTCGCCCGCATCTTCGGCAAAGGCCGCGTCCAGGGAACGGATTTCCGCTTCGTCCAGCAGGGCCTCGACCGCGCCGATCTCCTGGGCCGAGACGCTCAGATGGCCTTGCGCCCGGATGCGCTCCTGGAAATGGGCGGCCAGACTCTTCTCCGTCTTCAGCGGGCCGACCTGCACGATCGACGACAGAAAAACGGTGCCAAAAGTGACCTGCAAATAGAGGCGGGCAATGGAGCCGCCGATTACATCCGAAATCGTCGAGCGGTAGCTGCTGCGCCCGCCGCCGCGAATGTCCACGAAGCCCTGAGATTTGGCGTGTTTCACCAGGTCCGTGTGCCCGGGGCGTACCGCTCCGGTTGGTCCCACGAACTGGTCGTAGTGGTGGGAGCGCTGGGAGGTGGAGAGGACGAGCGCGGCAATCGGTTCACCGGTGGTATAGCCCTCCGCGTAGCTCTCGGTATGCTGAGACTGGCCGTCGACAATCATCTCCACCGCCGGCCCGGCCAAAAGTGTGTCCAAATTCCCTTCGTTATAGAGACCGGAGAGCAGGGCCACTTTATCCCCCTCGTGGCGGGGCGTGCCGTGGCGATTGCTGCCGGGCCGCCGTCTGTCCAGAAAAGTCTGGATGTCCTGGCGGCGTAAGAGCAGCCCAGCTGGGCAGCCAAAGACAATTGTACTTACGCCGGGGCCGTGGGATTCCCCCGCACCAGCAACGGCGAAAAGGGGGCCGCCGAGAATTTCCATGCAATTTACTCCTATCTGGATCAACCAGAATCAAACAGAAAACGTAACTGCTCAGCCCGGCGAAGAAAGGGACGCAGATTTTCATGATCTGAATTGATCTGCG
>JACQGT010000460.1 GCA_016199425.1 Chloroflexota bacterium | reverse complement strand
GCCTTTACCATCGGTGTAGCCGCGGCCACCGGCAGCCAGGGCAGCAAATTGAACGCGCTCTTCTCCGTCATCAAAACACCTGCGCTGATTGCCCTGCCCTTTGCCCTGCTTTTCAACGTAGCCGGCGGCCCGCCCCTCTTTCTGGAACGGATCGCCGGGCTGCTGGGCGCGGCGATGGTGCCCACGATGCTGGTGACGCTGGGGGTGCAGTTGGCTCGTATGGGGCGTTTTCACTTCTCGGCGGATATGTTCATCGCCAGCGGGCTACGGCTGTTGGGCGGGCCGCTGCTGGCCCTGCTGCTGGTGATTCCCTTTGGGCTGTCGGGGCTGGAACGGGGGGCGGGGATTTTGCAGGCGTCTATGCCGTCGGCGGTGTTGGCCTCCATCATCGCCCTGGAACACGACCTGCTGCCCGACTTCGTGACGCCGACGGTGCTGCTCTCCACGCTGCTCAGTCTGCTCACGCTGACGGGGTTGATGGTGGTGATTTAGGGCAGACAGTGCCGCGTTATGTGGGAATAGACGCAAGTGTCGCTGTATTGTCGGCGGCTTTCATCTTCAGCGGCCTCAGCTCATTCCTGCCATAGCGTTTTCATACATTTATCCTGCAAGTAGTACACTCCGTTACGATACCGTCGTCAATGGACTATCGCCCTGAAAATTGTGGCGCTCTGCGTTCCCGAAAAGCCGCCACACCCTCCTGGGCGTCCTCCGTATAGGAGGCCAGACTGCCTGCCAGCGCCTCCAGCGACGCCATTTCCGCACCGTCGATCAGTTGCTTCGTCAGTTGTACGGCCACCGGACCGTTGGCGGCAATCTCCGCGGCCAACTGGTGCGCCCGCGCCATCAATTCCTCCGCAGCGACCACTTCGTTGACCAGCCCCCAGCCTTCCGCCACGGCTGCATCCACCCGCGCCCCGCTAAAGATCATCTGCTTGGCCCGGCTGGCACCGATCAGCGCGGGCAGCCGTTGGGTGCCGCCCCAGCCGGGGATGATGCCCAGCTTCACCTCCGGGAAGGAGAGCTGCACGCCCACAGCGGCCAGGCGCAGGTCCGCGGCCAGGGCCAGTTCCAGCCCGCCGCCAAAGGTATAGCCGTTGAGGACGGCAATCACCGGCTGGGGCAGGCGCGCGAAACGCTCAAAGATGCGGTGGCCGTCCCGAATCCAGCGGCGGCCCATCTCCAGAGGGGAGAGACTGCTCCACTCGAAAATGTCCGCGCCCACGCAAAATGCCTTGCCCGCGCCGGTCAGCAGCACGACCCGCACATCGCGATTGCGGTCCAGTTCATCGGCGATGGCATCCAGCCGGTCCAACATCTCCCCATTGAGCGCGTTGAGTTTGTCGGGCCGGTTGAGGGTGACGGTGGCGACAGAATTGGTGATGGAAAGTTGCACGAGTTCGGTGGGCATGGGTAATCTCCAAACGGATTCAGTGATCTCATTCTTCCAATATATCCCTGTCACGAGCCAATTTCCCAAGGGAACAACGACTGGCTGACTTGTCTGTGGTATGCTATACTATGCCCGCCCGTCGCTGTCCAGATCAAGCATCTTTTCTATCCAGATCGTGGACATTTTGCAGCGTTTGCTACTGTTTACAAGCGGAACTGATAGAACAGTGACTATGGACCCAGCCCAATTGATGCAACTCATTCAACAGAATGAAGGCCAGCAGATCGAATTTAAGCTGGAAAGTGAGAAGCAGGGCGATCTTGCGGAAGTGCTGATGGCGTTTGCCAATGCCGAAGGAGGCTTTTTGCTCGTCGGCGTTAGCGATGAAGGGCAGATCGCCGGTGTAGAAAATGCAAAAGCTGTCACTGATCGACTCTATGCCGCGGCCAGACGACTTGATCCCTCTTTACATGGCGTGGCGCAAGTCGAGCAAGTGAACGTTGACGACAAAATTGTCATCGTTGCCAGCGTACCTGAATCTTTACGCGCAACCTATGGTCTGGCTGGTAGCTTTAAGATACGCGAGGGCAGTTTCAATCGCCAGATGACGGCGGCGGATGTTGTCAGCCATGCAGTGCAGCGAGGGCAATTGGATTATGAGCAGACACCCGTGAGCGAGGCAACGCTGGATGATCTCGACGAACAACGCGTAAAGGATTTTCTGGTAAAACGCCTGCGCACAAGTATTCCTGATCAACCCCTCCAACAACTGCTCCAAACCTTCCATGCAGCAACGATAGATGCGCAAGCGGTTCAGCATCCCACGGTGGCTGGCTTGCTCTTCTTTGGTCATTGGCCGCAATTCCACCTCAACCACGCCACGATTCTCGCGGCACGGTTGGTGGGTACACGTGGCGTTCAAATCAGCGACCGCGCCACCATCGAAGGGACAATGCCAGAGATGATCGACCGCGCTATTCAATTTGTCCAGCGCAACACGCGCCATGGCTTACAGATTGACGATCAACAGACAGGCAGAGCCAGAGAAATTGACGAGTACCCCAGCGCGGCCGTGCGTGAAGCGATCACCAACGCTTGTTGCCATCGCGATTATCTGGAACGCACACCGATTCAACTCAAAGTCTATGATGATCGGCTTGTGATTGGCAACCCTGGCGGGCTATTGCCTGGTTTGAGTGTGGCGCAACTCGAAGGCAAACATAAAGCACGCAACCCCTTACTGGCGGATTGGTTGCACGTATTGGGTTACGTGGAACGCTTTGGCATTGGCATCCTGCGCATACGCGAGGCGATGCAGCAAGCCGAGCTGCCAGCGCCGATCTTCATCAGTCGCCCTGATTGGTTCGAAGTCACTCTACGCGGCCCAGGCGCAAATCTCACCGTCGGACAGCCAGACAATGTTGCTACAGCGGACTTGCCACGCCTGCATCCGAATATCAGCGAAGCGCATGTAAACCTCTCCTGGTATAACCAGGTCTGGTCATTCCGCTAGGTATCCCACGGCGTAAATAAACCACTGGTTGCCAGTAGGACAATAGGACAGTGGAGAGAGACTGGCCTACTGGCCTACCGACTCACTTCCGCCGCGCTGTACGAAACCTGGCAGATCCTCCACACCGCTACCAATCGATCGCTGCGCCGTCGTCCGGGTGATAGGCTTCCGGGTTGCGCCAGTCGTGGCCCAGCTTGTCGGCCATGGCTTCTTCGTCCAATTCAATGCCCAGACCGGGCGCGGTGGGCAGGTCCACGTGACCGTCGCGCACGACAAAAGGCTGCTTCAGATAGCCCTCGCCCAGGCTCACCTGCTCCTGGCAGAGGAAGTTGGGAATCGTTGCGTCCAGTTGGATGCCCGCAGCCAGGGAGATCGGCCCCAACGGGCAGTGGGGCGCAACCGCCGCGTAGTAGCTCTCCGCCATCCCCGCAATCAGCCGCCCCTCGAAGATGCCGCCGGCGTGGCTGATGTCTGGCTGTAGAATCGACGCTGCGCCCTTCTCCAAAATCTCCCGGAAACCCCACTTCGTGAAGATGCGCTCACCCGTGGCGATGGGCAGATGGGTCTTGCGGGCCAGGTCGGCCAGCACATCCACATTCTGGCACTGCACCGGCTCCTCGATGAACATCGGCTGGTAGGCTTCCAACGCTGCGATCAGCACACCCGCTGTCTGGGGGCTGACCGCGCCGTGAAAGTCGATGGCGATGTCCACATCCTTGCCAGCGCCCTCGCGCAGACGGGCGAAGCGCTCCACCACTGCGTCCACAAAGGCGGGCGTCTCCACAATGCGCGCCGG
>JACQGT010000461.1 GCA_016199425.1 Chloroflexota bacterium | reverse complement strand
GGGGTGCGGCTGGCTGTGGGGGAGAATTCGCCCATCCGGGGCGTGGACGATCTGGCAGGAAAGCGGCTGGCGGTGGAATGGGGCAGCGTCGGCGACGCCGAAGCCCGCAAATTGCAACGCTCCAATCCCTCCATCCAACGTCTCACCTTCCCCAGCCCCCAGGAAGCGGTCGACGCGGCGCTGAACGGCGAGGCGGACGGGGTGTTGGTGGACGGGGTAACTCTGCGCCAGATGCAGGGAGAGGGAACCGCACTTGTGGCAGTGGGGCCGGCGTTGGAGAGCAATCCCTACGTCATTGCCCTGCCCGTGGGAGCGTACACAGTGCGCGAAGAGATCGACACCGCTCTGACGGATTTTGTGACGACAGGTTTTCTGGTAGAATTGGAAAACCGCTGGTTTTCAGGAACAATTCAGCAATGAGCCACACAAATGAAATACGCATCGCGCTGGGAACTGACACCCACTCCTGGCCGGGCAGCCGGCAGAGCTTTGGAGAAGAGCAGGAACAGCTCCAGCCCTGGTTTGAATCCATTCACGCAACATTTTTGGGGGATGTCCGGTCAGTGTCGCCGGACATTTTGATTCATCTGGGGGATTTTTCCTGCGGCGGCGGCACCTTTGAAATGCCGGACGCTCTCTTCCATAGCACCCTGGAACGGCTAAACAGAGACTACCGGGCTGCCGCGCCCCACTTTTATGGCGTCCCCGGCAACCACGACTGCCCCTCCGGGACGGACGATTACTCCTTCTGCGAAGGGCTGCTGGGGCTGGCGCCCCGCCTGGGGCGAACGGTGGACACAGACGCGGCCCGCCTCGTCTTTCTCCACAGCCAGGGCCACAGCGACGAGCAGCGGCGGGCTGTCCTCCCCAAAGACCCTACCCACGGCTGGATCGCCGACGCCGAATTGGCGCGGCTGGATCGCTCCCTGGCCGAAGCAGGCAACCGGCCAGTGAGCGTCTTCACCCACCAATTGCTGCATCCCTGGGCCAATCCCCAGCCCTGGCGCACACTCTATGCGGTGGCAAACAGCGACGCGGTGCTAGAAATTTTCGCACGCCACGGCAATGTGCGGGCCGTCTTTCAGGGCCACGCCCACATTTTGGACGTGCAGGAGGCGATGGTGGGCAACCAGCCGGTGCGCTTTGTCGTCACGCCCTCGCTGATTCAATTTCCTCTGGGCTGGCTGTTGCTGACGCTGACGCCTTCGTCTCTGCGGGTGCAGTATCGGCCGTTGGCCTTGCCCGAACTTTCCGAACGCAGCCGCAGCGCAGGAGCCGGCTCCCACTGGCGCACACCCGACCCGGCCTGGCACGATTTCACCGTTCAGTTGAACCGCAAAAATAGTTAGTGTCCTGTCAAAGCTGAATTCCTGTCAAAGCTGAATTGATGTGTAGGGGCGCTGCTTGCTGCGCCCGCAGTACGCAGCCGCAGCCGCAGCCGCAGCGCCCCTACGCTATTTCCATCGATTGACATTTGACGCAACACCAGAAAGGGCAGACAAACTGAGATATGCAAAAACCGGCGTATCGGATTGAGACGGAGCGTACAGTCTTGCGCTGTTGGGAGCCGCGGGATGCACCCCTGCTCGCCGCAGCGGTTGAGGCCAGTCTGGACCATTTACAGGGGTGGATGCCCTGGGCCGCGGGGGAGCCGAAAAGCCTGGACGAACGGGTAGCTCTCTTGCGCAGCTTTCGGGCCGCTTTCGACAAAGACGAGGAGTACATTTACGGGATTTTCAACCGGGACGAAAGCGCGGTCATCGGTGGGACGGGTCTGCACAGGCGGGACGATGGCAACTGCCTGGAGATCGGCTACTGGATTCACGTGGATTACATCAACCGGGGGCTGGCAACGGAGATCAGCGGGGCACTCACAAAGGCTGCCTTTGCAAACCACGGGGTCGATTGGGTGGAAATCCGCTGTGATCCCAACAACGTCCGCAGCGCGTCTGTGCCGCGCAAACTGGGCTATACCCACGAGGCCACCCTGCGCAAGCGGCGCACAACACCCCAGGGCAAAGTCGAAGGTACGATGATCTGGTCGCTCTTTGCCGAGGAATTTCCAGATAGCCCGGCGGCCCAGGCAAAGATACGGGCGTTCGATGCGCTGGGGCGGGAAATTGAGTGAACAGTGAGCAGTTGAGAAGTGAGCAGTCAATGAGACTGGATCTACGGCATACGTCGTTTACGCCGCCAGCTTCTCTGCCGGTTGTGCCGGGCGGTGGGTGTAGCGCCAGAGAATGGCGGCGATGGCGATCAGAACCGGTACAGCCGCCGCGATCTGCCAGAACCAGGACGAGTTGATCTCCAATCGTTCCAGCAGAGAGCGATCGATCACACCTTTCTCAAAGAGCGGATGGGCAAAGATGCGGCGCTGGGCGGCTTGCTGGCGGTGGGTGGAGAGCAGGGCGTGGCGCAGCTCCTTGCGGAAGCGGGGCGCGGGATATGCGGGCCGCACGGTGTAGGCCACCCACTCGGCCAGATGGGTCAAAGCGGTTATCTCATCATCGTCCGGCGCAAAGTGGGATACACGTGCGACAGGCCGGAATTCACCCGTGACAAGACGCTGGGCGTGGGCATCCAGCACATCTGCCGGGTCCAGGGCATCGCTCTCCGCGGCAACCACCCAGCCGGCCTTCTCCAGCCACCCGTGTGGAATTCGTTCGGTCAGAACCGCGGACCACTGCCAATAGCCGTCGGTTCGATTGTTATTCCCCAGCTTCATCTGCGCCTTCCTTTCCCCAGGCGTAGCCCTTCAATTCCTTGCGCAGCGCGGCCAGCGTGCGAAAATAGAGGGATTTGATGGCGCCTTCGCTCTTGTCCATCAGTTCGCCGATCTCCAGGTTGGAGAGCCGGTTGCCAAATTTGTAGATCAGCAGGTCGCGCCGCTCCGCGGGCAGCCGCTCGATGGCCTGCCACAGGGTTTCGTGATCCTCCTCGCGGGCAATCACCTCTTCCGGTTCGTTCTGCCTGTGTCCGGCCAGGTTGAGCATATCGAAGGGCACAAACTGGCGACGGCTGTTGTCCCGGTGGTGGTTGGCGACCAGATTGTGGGCGATGCGATAGAGCCAGGCCGAGAAGGGAAGTCCCCGATCCTCGTAGCTGTCCAGCTTGGCCAGCGCCCGGTAAAAGGTGCGGGCGGTCAGGTCTTCGGCTTCCTGCCCATTGTGGACCCGGTTGTAAATGTAGGCGTAGATGCGGTCCACGTAGCGTTCGTAGAGAAGACCAAAGGCGTTGGCGTTCTGTTTGGCCTGGACGACCAGCAGGGCTTCGGCTGCACGCTGGGACGAAACCGGGTCACTGCCAGGTTCGGGCGCGGCGTGCGGCTGCCGATCGTCAGCCACAGGCTTCTGTTTACTCTCGTCCACCACACGTTCATTGTCAATCACAGATTAGAACACCTTTGGGGGCAAATGGTTACGCGGCCATCCATCAGCAATACGATTGCCCTGAAACAATAGAACGCGGATTACAGAATTTGCGGATTGGGTTCGTCAACCCCCTACACAAAGAAACTACACCTATTATAGGCACAGCCGATTGTTCTGGGCAAGCCCGCACCCTTCACGCTTTGTGTCGCCTGTAAGGATTTCGTGCAATAGAGTGGAGAGTAGAGCGACGAAATCAACAAGCAAATGACCGCGAATGATAGGATGACGCGAATAGCTGGTCTGTTGGGTTTGTTCAGGGACATTCGTGGGTGCGCGGTGCGCTGACAGCTCTGCCGCTCTATTCCATTGCCGTCAAATAGCCCCCAAGCAACTTCCCATCTGCGCCGGTGTTGTAGTAGTATAACATCACTTTGGCTTGATTCCCGGAGGAGATTGCATGAACATAGCCCTGGACGTGATGGGCGGAGACAATGCGCCGCATGAAGTGATCGCCGGTGCTGTATTGGCTTCCAGGGAATACGGGGTGGCAATTTCTCTGGTAGGCAAACCGGATGTGATTGCCCGGGAGTTGCGCAAGCACGACGCGCGCGGGCTGAAATTGCCCATTGTGCCCGCCTCCGAAGTCATCGAAATGGAGGATAGACCGGCCAATGCCGTGCGGGCCAAGAAGGACAGTTCGATGGTTGTGGCCTGCCAGTTGGTCAAAGCGGGCAAGGCTGACGCTTTTGTCACCGCGGGCAACACAGGTGGTGCGCTGGCCGCCGGCATTCTCCACATCGGGCGCATGAAAGGCATCCAGCGCCCGGCTCTCATCACCCCCTTTCCCACCAGCACTGGCTTCTGTCTCCTGCTGGATGTGGGGGCGAATGTGGACGTGCGCCCGGAGCATTTGCAACAGTTTGCGGTGATGGGCAGCGTCTATTCCAAGCGGATTATGGGCGTGCGCTCGCCCACTGTGCGTATTCTGAGCAACGGCGAGGAGCAGGGCAAGGGCAGTCAACTGGTATTGGAGGCCACCAGCCTGCTGGAACGAACACCGGGTATCACCTTTTTGGGCAACATCGAAGGCCGGGATATCGTCAACGATCTGGCCGATGTGGTAGTGACCGACGGTTTTACGGGCAATGTGCTGATCAAAACCGCCGAAGGTGTGGGCAAGCTCATTCGCACAATTCTGGTGGAAGAGATCACCGCTTCGCCCATTTCCAGCCTGGGCGGGCTGCTGGCAAAGTCGGCCCTGCGCCGTCTGGCCCGGCGCATCGACGACAGCGAATTTGGCGGGGCCGTGCTGCTGGGTCTTTCCAACCTGCTGGTGGTGGCCCACGGGCGCAGCAACGCCAACGCGGTCCGCCACGCCATTCGGGTGGCCAAGCAGGCCATCGACTTCAAAATTGTTAACGAAATTCAGGCGGGTGTCCGGGAGATTTCCGAAAACGCTACAGAGCGCCAATCGCAAATTGTTTGAGTTCAATCATACGACTACACGAAAAAAGACTTTTCGGCCACTGACGGACGCTGGCGACCACAGATTCTTGTTGGATAATCTTTGCGTTCTTTGCGGTTCAAATGGCTTTTGTGGTGAGTCCCCAACGGGAAGATGAAACTGTAACCATGAAAATTTATCGCAATCTGGCGGAGATCAAACGCAAGGAAAGCCTGGGCCGCCGCATCACACTGGGCGGGCTGGCCGTACTTTTTGTGGGTTTGCTGGCGAGCTTCACCCCCACCTGGTTTCCCCCCGACGAACTCGCGGCCAACGAACTGATCGCTTTCGTGCAGTCCTATTGGGCTTACATCAGCTTTGGCTCCCTGGCCCTGGGCTTTCTGGCCTCGAATGTGGGCAGCTATTACATCAACCGTTTCGCCCCCCGCCGCTGGCCCGATTCCAACCGCATTGCCCGCCCGGATGAACTGTTGGAAAACAATCTGAAGGGTTTCGACGACAAATACGGCCTCTTTTTGTGGAGCCTGCCCAACGCGCCCTATCTGCTGGTCGGGCCGACGGGGGTTCAGGTCTTTGTGGTGCGGGGGGACAAAGGCCAGGTCAATGTCTCCGGCGACCGCTGGAAGGAACCTTTCAGCATCGGGCGCATCTTCACCGCCTTTACCCGGGAGGGCTTGGGCAATCCGGGGCGAGAAGTGGAGGAGACCAAACAGAAGGTGCGTGAGCTTTTGCAGGCGGGGGAAGCCAGCCAGAAGCTGGGGATGAAGGCCGGGGATGTGCCCATCGACGGCGCGGTTGTCTTTGTCAACCCGTCCGTCAATCTGCAACTGGACAACCCGACGCTCCCGGTTGTACCCGTAGCCCAACTAAAAAAGGTGGTGCGCACGGTCAAGGGCCAGCAGCTTTCCAACAATGACGTGCGCGCCCTCACCGACTATCTGCGCGATGTGAGCGTCGTCTCCGAGGCGTGAACTTGAGCAGGAGAGAGGGACGCAGATTTTCATGATTTGAATTGATCTGCGCAGATCAATTCAAAAATTGAAAACCGCATTAGAAGCGCTCGGATAGTTTTAGCGCAGAAAATCTCTCTCTCAGTCCAACCCCGCGCCCCGTCTGGGCTGACGGCGATGTAGAGCCAAGAAAGTTTTTGGACACGGATTTTCAAGATTTTCAGGGCTGAATCTGTGCAAGCCTGCGTTCAAAGACTTTCGCTTAAATCAAAAAGGGCCGGACTTCCTGCGGAAGTCCGGCCCTTTTTGTCTGGAACTTACTGTCATCCTCGCGGGTCCATGGCATCGCGCAGTCCGTCACCCATGAAGTTGATGCTGAGAATCGTCAGAGAGATAAAGAGACCAGGCCAGAAGATCAGCCAGGTGTTTTGGGTCATAAAGTCTTTGTTCTCGAAGAGCAGACGCCCCCACGTGGGCACGTCGGACGGGAAGCCCAAACCGAGGAAAGAGAGGGCCGATTCGGTGAGGATGGCCGCGGCCACACCCAGCGTCGCCGAGACGATAATTGGACTCAGCACGTTGGGCAGGATGTGCCGCCAGAGGATATTGCGCTCGCGTGTGCCCACGCAGACCGCGGCTTCGATAAATTCCTTGCGCTTGAGGGAAAGGACAGTGCCCCGCACCACCCGGGCCGTTGGCATCCACCCTAGCAGACCGATGACAGCGACCACCAGAACAAAGATACCTAATTCCAGCCCCAACCAGGCGCGCAAAGTGTCCCGGAAGAGCATAATAATCACCAGCAGCAGGGGCAATTGGGGCAGAGCCAGCATCAGATCGGTGAAACGCATAAGCGGATTGTCCAGGGCGTCGAAGTAGCCGGACAAAATACCGATGAATGTGCCAAAGACCATCGCCACCAGCATCGCCACAATCCCCACGGACAGAGAGATGCGCCCCCCGGTCAGGTTGCGGGCCAGGGTGTCGCGCCCTAAATCGTCGGTGCCCAGTAGGTGACCAGCACCGGGCGGCAGACTGGAGTTCATAATATCGATGTACTCCGGGCTTACGGTGTAGA
This sequence comes from Chloroflexota bacterium, assembly GCA_016199425.1. Classification (GTDB taxonomy): domain Bacteria; phylum Chloroflexota; class Anaerolineae; order Caldilineales; family Caldilineaceae; genus JACQGT01. Next base: position 1,280 of record JACQGT010000461.1, on the reverse strand, counting down.
CCATCGGTCCAATGAATGTACCCAATAGCAAAATCAGCAATACAACTGTGCCGAAGAGAGCCAATTTGTGTCTGCGATAGCGCACCAACACATCTCCCCAGAGGGTGCGGTGCTTGCGGGTTGCCATCGTCCGGGTCAATGAAGAGTCTGCTACAGTTGTTGATTGTACGGCCATCGGTGTCTGTCCTAAGAGTAGCTAATGCGCGGATCGAGAACGCCGTAGACTACATCCGCAATCAGATTGAAGACGACGATGAGAAAGGCGAAGATAAAGACAATCGTCTGGATCAGCGGAATATCGTTGACCTGAATGGCGCTAATGAGGAGCGCGCCCAGCCCGTTGATGCGAAAAATCTGCTCGGTGATGATAGCGCCGCCAAAAATGGTAGGTACGCCCAGAGCAATCAGCGTCACCACGGGAATCAGACTGTTGCGCAGAATGTGACGGATGACAATATAGCGTTCGTGAAAGCCCTTGGCCCGCACCGTGCGCACATAGTCCATGGGGATGTTGTCCAGCATAGACGAGCGGGTGAAGCGGGCCAGGGCCGCGGCCTGGAAAAAGCCCAGCACTGTCACCGGCATAATCGCCTGTTTAATCTGTGCCACGAAGCTGGCCCAGTCGGTCACCTGCAAGTTGGTATTGTAGATGGAGGGGAACCACTTCAGTTTGACGCTGAAGATAATAATGAAAAGCAGGCCGGTGAAGAAGGTGGGGATCGAATAGCCGAAGACAGAAAAGACTGTGCCCAGTTGGTCTATCAGCGAGTATTGCTTGACCGCTGAAATCACGCCCAGGGGGATGGCGATGACAATTGCCATCACATAGGCCAAGCCCACCACCCACAGGGTCTGGGGCACCCGTTGGGCAATCAGATCGAAGACCGGCGTACCCCGGCTGCCCCACGAGGTTAAACGCACAGTCGTGGCCGGGTCAATGATCTGGACTCCTAACGATTTCTGCAGGAGCATCACCGGTTCGATATAGAAGAACTGACGCAACCAAAGCGCGTACTTGATATGAAAGGGTTCATTCAGCCCCATAGCCTCCCGGATCATCTGGCGCACTTCTGGGCGGATGGTTTCGGGCAGCGCGCTGGTGGGATCGCCAGGGGCCAGTTCCAGGACGCCGAAGACCACGAAACTGATAGCAAAAAGGGTGATGATGGCAGTAATGACACGACGAATCAGATAATTGCTCACAGAGTCACCCCGCTAGAAGGAGCGGACACAGATTCAAAAGATTGAAACAAAGATCAGCGCAGATCAATTCAGATCAT
>JACQGT010000045.1 GCA_016199425.1 Chloroflexota bacterium | reverse complement strand
GTAGAGCACTTCGTCCAACTGTTCCACCCACGTCTCGCCGCGGGTGAGGTCTACGTGTAGAATCTTTCCAGTAAAACTTTGAGCCATTGTTTCCTCCGCTGGTGAGTATCGATTGGCAGAGATCGGGAATACTGCGTTCTATTGTACCGTGTGGGGCGACGGCGGGCAAGTCGCGCAAAAGGGAGTGGATTGCATCGACTGACGCGACCACAAGAAATCTCCCGCGGAGGGGACTTTTTCATCCCTTCGATAAGCTCAGGACACCGCCCCCGTGGCGCATGACCGTGCACGGGGAACTGACAGGTAGATGGGTATCTTGCTCGCTGATAACCAGACGCAGATGAACAATACTGGGCTTGTACCGGATAGAATTCTCATAACAGCGGCGCTGCCGCAATCGTCAACGAGGGAATAAAATGGATACCTTCATTGCAAGAAATCTGGAACGCTTCGACGCCATCGACCGAACCATTACGGCCTGGATGGCCCGCTTTGGTCTACCGATTCTGCGGGTGGGCCTGGGTATTGTCTTCCTCTGGTTCGGCGTTCTCAAGTTCTTCCCCGGCCTCAGCCCCGCAGAGGAGCTAGTGCGCAATACAATCTACTTTGTGAACCCCGACCTCTTCATCCCCGTTCTGGCTGGCTGGGAAGCGCTCATCGGTCTGGGCCTCATCTTTGGGAAGTATATGCGCCTGACCCTGCTCCTGCTCTTTCTACAGATGCCTGGTACGGCCCTGCCGCTGGTGTTGCTGCCCGATGTGGTCTGGACCCACTTCCCCTACGGGCTGGCTCTGGAAGGCCAGTACATCATCAAGAATCTGGTTCTCATTGGCGCTGGCATCGTCCTGGGCGGCACAGTGCGGGGCGGCAAGATGGAAGTGGAGTAGTGACGTGTCAAGCGTGATTTGATGGATAGGGGCGTAGCAAGCCGCGCCTCTACCCATCCATTTGAGAGAACGGATCCAGGTGACGGCGGGTTCGGGCCAGGTATGGCTGAGATAGAAGACAAATTGGGCGGCCAGCAAACAGTGTTCAGTTTGCGCGGAATTCCCCATTCAGCGACAATGGGAGCAGGGCACATCTGGCCCAACCATTCCAACCGGACCTGTCCATGCAATCCACCGCACCTGCCCCCGCTGTTTCATCGACAAAGACCGTCTGGTTGTTGACCGCGGCCGGCTTCTTCTCCTTCTTCATCTTCGGCTTTGTGGACAACCTGAAAGGGGCCACCCTCTCCAGCCTGCTGGCCGATCTGGAGTTCAGCTACGCCCAGGGCGGCTCGATCCTCTTTGCAGCCTATCTGGGCTTTTTCATCGCCACCCTCGTGGCCGGCGTCCTGGCCGACTCGCTGGGCAACCGGATGATACTGATTCTGGCGGGCGGGCTGATCAGCGCCGGTATCATCGCCTTTGCTGGGGCTAACGGCTTCTGGCTGCTCTTTGCGGCCATGCTGGTCATCGGCCTGGGTATGGGGGCCATCGAAGTCAGCGGCAATGGGCTGATTGTCCAACTGCATCAGCTCAACCGGGGACGCTATCTCAATCTGCTGGCGACGTTCCACGGCATCGGCGCGCTGATTGTGCCTCTCTATGCCGGCCGTCTGTTGGACGGGGGCGTCTCCTGGCGACAGGTCTTCCAATACAGTCTGCCCCTGGCGGTGCTGCTCACCCTCGCCTTTGTGCTAACGTCTGCGCCGGCCCAAAGCGCGCCAAAATCCGCGGAATCGGCCGGTTTTGACTGGCAGGCCGTGGGCAAACTCGGCTTCACCCGCCAGATGATCTGGTTCTACCTGGCCATTGCCTTCTACGTCGGCGCCGAACTGGGCATCGCTGCCTGGATTGTGGAGTTTCTGCAGCAGAGCAAAGGCTTCAGCCTGACCGGGGCCACGGGCTTTCTCTCCCTCTTTTTCGGGATGATTATGCTGGGCCGGGTGGCGGGCAGTCTGGTGGTGGAGCGCATCGGCTATCTGCGTTCGGTGCTGGGCGCGGCCGCGGGCGGGCTGCTCTGCCTGCTGATCGGAATTTTTGGCCCGCCTGCCCTGGCCTTTTTCATCCCTCTCTGTGGTCTCTTTTTCTCCGTCATTTTCCCGACAATCACCGCGGTCGTTTCGGATGTCAATCGGGAGAAGACCAACTCGATTCTGGGCCTGCTCTTTGCTGCGGGCGGCGTGGGCGGTGCGCTGGGTCCCTGGGCGATTGGGGTGGTGAGCAACGCCGTGGGCATTGGATGGGGGTTTGCTCTGTGCGCACTCTACTGTGCGCTGATCATTGGCGCGGTGCTGGCCCTCAACGGAACGAAAACAACGGGAAATTTTGATGGAAACCTGGACAACGGATAACGAACCCGAAGTGCTGAAAGATTCTGTGGCCGAAAAACGCAACTACGGCATCCTCAACACCGAAGCAGCCCGTGAGGTTGCTCGTTTGTGGTTGGCACAGAATGACCTGTCCGACGCCGTTACATTTGGTCTGCCCGAAGTTGATGACCGCTATCATTTGTGG
>JACQGT010000459.1 GCA_016199425.1 Chloroflexota bacterium | reverse complement strand
CGGTGATCGCCCAGGGCTTCCAACAGGGCGGAGAAACGCTCCACGCCATAGGCTTGCGCCGCGTAGAGGAAGAGAGTCGTAGTCGCCACAATCTCGCGCCGGGTCTCCGTGCGCCACATAGAGCCAGACGGGTTGCTGCTGGCATTGGCATCCCGTGTAAAGTCGAACTCATAGGTAGTCGTCAGCCGGGAAAGGCGCAGCGCCGACGACCGTCTGGGCAGGGATGCGTGCATGTCAGGTGTACACGCCAGCAGCAGAACACGGACATCCAATCCATCCATCAGTTGGCACTCTTCCGCCAATCCTACAGGCAGCCGTCGTTCGGCTTGCGCTTCCTGATCCAGCAGCCAGGCAATCAGAACCCGCTGGTCAATATCCAGGACCCCACTCTTCAGCAACAGCCAATTGCGCAGCCCGCTCTCGGTCAGGTTGGACCACATCCAGCTCGGACCGTAGGCGTAGCGGTCGAAGCTCTCCCGCACAAGACCGTTGATCAGATAGATGATGAGAGAGCGAAAGAGCGCGCTTTCGTCGCTGACCCCAACGGGCAGGACGAGCAGATGGGGCGACGGCTGGCGCAGCTCACCCGAAGGAAAGTCAAATTCCAACGGTCTGTCATCGGGGCGAATGATGACGACCTGACGGGTGGGTAGAAGCGGCAGGCCCAGATGTTGGCGTAGACGGATGTAAGCAGCCTCCACCTGTGGACCGGCTGCCAGCGCCGCCATCCGATCCCGCTGATAAAAACGGAAGAGGAAGTGTTCGCCCTCCCACGTCTCCGCTGCGCCCCAGAAAGAGGCGACCGGGGAGGTACGCCGCCAGCCCGCGTCGTCGTCCCGGTAGAAACGGACGACCCGGCTGGGCAGGGGCAGGTCCGGGTCGTTGAGGGAAAGATGGACCAGCGCTACCCCCTCTGCCAATTCCAGACGCCCCACCGCGGGCACAGGCGGTGCAGATTGGTCCGCCACCAACCGCTCTACAATCCCATCCCGCCACTCTGGAGCGGTCGCCGGGTCGAGCAGCGCGGCGGCCAATCGCGGATTCTGCTGGCTCTGCGCGGTGGCTTCCAAGAGCGCTGCCTTCTCAATCTCCTGCTCCACCAGGGCCAGCCCGTTTTGCGCCCTCTGCCAGAGCAAAAGACCCCCGACCAGTACAATCACGGCCAGTAGCAGAGCGCCCAGCACCAGCCAGCGTCGCGGAAAAACCCATCTTCGACGCGGTGGAGTGATGTCGGTCTGTGCAAGAGGTGCTTTCGCTTCCTGCTCCCAGTGGGCGTCGTCTAGCAGCACCTGCCAGGAGACAGTCGGTTCTTTCTCGGCCATAGCCTAGCCCCGTTCGTTGCGCGCAAAGAAAAAAGCCCAGACGGGTTTGCCGTTGGCCTGACACCAGTATTCCCGATGGGTGGGGACGTGGGGGGCGATGCGTTCGGCCAGGGCGGGTTCGTGGGGGGCAAAGGCTGGGTGCTGCTCGACCAGATAGCGCACCAGTTCGCCGTAGCCTTGCACGTCGCTTTTGAAATGCAGAAAGCCGCCGGGCCGGATTTTGGCCGCCAGCAGGTCCACGAAAGGCGGCGCAAAGAGGCGTTTGATTTTGTGCTGCTCCTTCCACCAGGGGTCGGGGAAGAGCACGTGTACCGCGTCCAGCCGCCCGTCTGGGATCACTTCCGGCAGGCTGACCCGCACGTCGTCGTCAGAGAGCCAGAGATTCTCCAGCCCCAGCCGTTCCAGCCGGGCCAGGGCCAGCCGGGTGGCTTTGGTCTTGACTTCGTAGCCGATAAAGAGCCGCTCCGGGCAGCGGCTGGCCCGGTCCAGAAGGAAATCACCCCGGCCATAGCCCACCTCCACTTCCAGGGGCAGATCGCTCGCCAGCGCGGCCCGCAGACGCTGGCCGTTGTCGCCGCGCGGGTCGTCCAGGGCAAAGGCGCGGAAGAAAGGGCGGTTGAGTCCCCACAATGGCAGGCGATCCGCGCCGGGCCGGCGGCGGGGGTGACCGCCGATCAGCCCTTTGCCCGCTGCCCAGTCCGCGTAGAGTTGGGCGCGCTCGGCTGCGGAAAGCTCCTCCCAGGCGAAGTCCATGCGGCCCTGGGAAAAGGAGGTGGGATGATAATCGAGGAGGGGCGAGGAATGATGGGGTGATGGGGTCATTGGGATTCAAGTATTCAGACTGCTCGCTCGCCCAGAGCAGTGTAGCGGGCCGATTCACTCCGGTACATTTCCCAGAAAATACTCCACTCCACAAAATCCATTTCATCCCCTAATTCGCCATTCATAAAACGGAAGTAAAATTGCTCAGACTTCATCCCGTACTTTCCTTCATAGGTCTGTAGCCGGGTAGCCAATCGCTCCACTTCAGAGCGGATTCGATCGGATTCCAGGTTGACGAGTTTCTCAATCGTCTGGTCAATGACCGGACTCTGATAACCTTTGCTGTACAAATCCAGAAGTGTTTCCAGCCGGGAAACCGTCGCGACTTCGCTCATTCCATTCCTCCTTCAGAAAGACAGCTTCCGCTGAATCGTCTCTTTCACCACCCCGGCGTCCGCGGGCAGATAGACCGGCGGGTTGGCGAAACGGCTCTCCACTTCGTTCAGGGTGCCCTCGTGATAGCCCACTTTGAAGGGGGTGAACTTCAGCCCGTGGGCCGTGCTGATCACCACCACCCGCGCATCGCGCTGGATGACGCCCCGCGCCCGCAATTTGAAGAGGGCCGCCAATGCCGCGCCCGTGTGGGGACAGGTGTACATGCCCGTATTGTCGGCAATGGCTGCGGCGTTGGCCAGCTCGTCCTCGCTCACCTGCTCCACCAGGCCGTTCGTCTCCTGCACCGCCTGCACCGCCTTCTCGTAGCTGACCGGGTTGCCGATCTGAATGGCTGAGGCCAGGGTTTGGCTGGCCTGGATGGTGGCTTTTTCAACAAAACCGTTGCGGTAACTCAGATAGAAAGGGTTGGCCTTCTCCACCTGCGCCGCTGCCAGCCTGGGCATTCTGTGGATGATGCCCAGGTCCAGCATCAGTTTCAGCCCTTTGTAGAGCGCGCTGATGTTGCCCAGATTGCCCACCGGGATGACGATCCAATCGGGCGCTTCCCAGTCGAACTGCTGGACGATTTCGATGGCGACGGTCTTCTGCCCCTCCACGCGCAAACTGTTCATCGAATTCGCCAGATAAAGGCTGTCGTCCTGGGTCACATCTTTGACGATCTCCATACAGCCGTCGAAATCCGTGTCCAGGGCCAGGACGTGCGCGCCGTTGGCGATGGGCTGGATAAGCTGGGCCGGGCTGACTTTGCCCTGGGGCAGAAAGATGACCGCGGGGATGCCCGCCGCGGCGGCGTAGGCGGCCAGGGCCGCGCTGGTGTCGCCTGTGCTGGCGCAGGCCACGGCGCGCACGCTTGCGCCGTCGCGCATCATCTGTTTGACGACGCTGACCAGAACGGTCATACCCAAATCCTTAAAACTGCCCGTGTGGCTGTTGCCGCACAGCTTCACCCACAGGTCGGGCAGATCGATCTGCTGGCCCAGCCGCTCGGCCCAGAAGAGGTTGGAGTTGCCCTCGTACATACTGACGATATTTTCGT
>JACQGT010000453.1 GCA_016199425.1 Chloroflexota bacterium | reverse complement strand
TTGGTTTCGATACGCCTCGAAGACTCGGCTACTCAACCAGCGCTCACTGGTCAATGCGCTCAGTGGCGTGAAACCGGCGCTAAATTCACGGATTTTCGTAATCTAACATTGTCGAGCTACTCAACCGGCGCTAATCACCCCTAGTTTTTCACTTGTTCCCACCGCTCCGCGTGGGAACACTCTGCGGACGCTCCGCGTCAAATTTTCTACCAGTCGTCGTCTTCGCCAGAGATTTCCTGCGCCACCAGATCTTTCCACGCGTCCATTACCGTCTGATCAGCGCCGGCGGCCTGCAAGCACTCGGCAACTGGCCCCCCTTCCTGCTTGAGTTCGGGAAAGGCGAGCAGCAGCAGGGCCAGGTCGCGCCAGTCGGTGCCGGATTTGGGCTGTCCCCGACGCTGGCAATAGGTGATGACTTTGCTGGCGATCAGTTCCTCTGGCGTCAACACAAGAATCTGCTCAATGCGCTGGGTCTGAGGCAACCTGTCCACGTCCCGGATGTCCACCAGATGGCGGTTGCCCGATTTTTGCATCTGAAAGACCCGAAAACCCCGACCACCGGCCACCTGGCGCACGCGCACGGCGATATGGAAACGGTCGTGCAGATACGTCTGCAATTCGCTCGCCAACGCCTCTGCTCTGGGCGAGAGCAAGTCCACATCTTGCGTCATACGCGGTTCGTCTACATAGGCGTTGACAGCCTGCGCGCCAAAGAGGGCCGCGTCGTCCCGATCCCGCAGGAATTCCAACACTGCCTGGTGGATCGTAGAGAGCGGCACTGTTTCAGCCATCACAAACTCCCGGAAGGTGAGTACTTCGGCGTTGAGTGTCATCTGCGACTTTCCAGCCAATTCTGCAACGATTTTTGACTTTCATTGGACGGCCTGCCCAAAATCAGTCCTTCGGCGCTGATGTCTTCGTCCAGTTCGGGCCAATGGATGCCCACGCCCCGGCCGATGAGACGCCAGTTGGCGCGTTCCGTTTCTGTGCCGTGCCAGAGACGGGGATACCAGGCCAGAGGTGTGCTGATAGATCTGCCGTCGGAAAGGTCTACAATGAGAGTATCCTGAGAAACCGTCACTTTTTGAGTTAGCATTCGCCGCCTTCCAGCTACCGATTGTTCGATTCACTGGCGGGATATTCTCTAAAATTCCCCTGAGCGTCGAACATCGGCAACGTCCTACCGTCGTTGATTTCCGCTTCGACTGCTGCAACCAACTCGGCCAATTTTCCGTCGTCGGTTGCAGCAAATTGGGCATCCCACTGGGCCTCGTCTGCCTGGATTTTTGCCAGCAGATGGGACCCGATTTCGTCTTCCAAATAGACCTCGCCGCAGGTGTCGCAAACCAGCGCGGGAACTGATTCAAAGACGCGGGTGGCGTCGCCCTTTTCCAGAGTGACAGTCATACCTGCTCTGATGGTTTCTCCTATGCGGCAGATAACACATTCCATTAGCTTTTCTCGCTTTGCAGTGGCGCAAACTGTCAGTTTGCGTTACGTTCCTTCGTAGCTTCGTGCCCCTTCGCGCTCCAAGCGTTTCCCACTACGCCACAACTGCTCTACCACCCACTCTTCCACGGATCCGCCGCGCCGTTGCCGCTCCACGTCACGGCGGAGGGGGCGGGCGGGCGCTGTTCGCCGCCGAAGCCCCACTCTACGTCACCCCACTGGCTCTCCCAGCGCACTTCGGGTGGACCGGCTTCGGCGCTGGCCGCGTCCACAAACGTAGCGGTGACGAAGGCGTTCTCCGGCTCCGGCTGAAACTCCGGCTGGGGCAGAGTGACGACCGGTTCTTCCTCCTCGACGTAGCCCCGGTTGCGGACACGAGCCACCAGAATCAGCAGCAGCAGCAGCGTCAGGGGGCCGGTGCAGAGCAGCCAGGGCAGGCTGTAGATGGGCCGCAGCCACCACTCCACATAACGCTGGTAGACCGTCGGGCTGCGGAAGCTGATGGCAACCGATCGGCTTTCCCCCGGCAAGCCTTCGATGCCCAGCGTCAGATCGCCGCTGTAGAAGCTGCCCCGTAACGGGTCGTGGGGGATGGACTTGCGCGCCACCAGACCGACCGGAATTTCGTAATAGCCGTCGGCGTTTGGCTTGCCGGAGACTTCGATTTGTCTGCTCTCCAAAAAGCTCTCGTCCAGTTGGGTGACGCCGTCGCCGGTCTCGCCGGCGGCCTCGATCCCCTCCACTTGTACCACAAAAGGCGTACTGCCGTCGAAACGGAGTAGGAGCGGTTGGGTGGAACGCTCCCCCGCCCCGCCCACATCGCCGAAGTCCAGATCGCCCACCACACTCCACTCCACGCCGCGGATGCGCAGCCGCCACTCGACCGACGACGGGAAGAGGTCGAAATCCTCGCTCGGCCCGGTCAGGCGAATCTGGCCGGAACAGCCGCCGGGCAGTACAGGCGCCAGGCTGGTCAACTGCACGGGCAGCAACCAGCGGTCGCCCTCGGCCTGCAACTCGCCAGAAGTCAGGGAAAGCCCAACACAACTGCTCTCGGCCAGGGCTGCGGTCAGGCGGAAGGGTTTGCCCGCATCGAAAGTGACAGGCAGGAGCGTCTCTTCGCTGATGCGGAAGTTGGGCGAGGTGTCGAACTTCACTTCGCCAAAATCAGCCACCTGACTTTGCAGCCGGGCCGCGGAACGGGCCACTGTCAATGCAACGGGCAGCACAGGCGACGGGCGAATCTTTACATCCATCGGCAGACCGCTGGGGGTTGTGGCGGCCAGTTCGATCTCGCCGGTGTAACTGCCGGGGCGCAGCAGGTCCAACCCCTCCACCCGCAAAAAGCCGGTCTCCGTCCCGCTCTCCGGCACGTCGATCTCAAAATTAAGCGCGGCCTGACTGACCACTTCGCCTGTGTCAGCCAGGCGCAGGGAGAGGCGGGCGGTGAGGCTGCCGATCTCCTCGGCGGTGCCCGCGCCCACAGTGACCGGCCAGCCCTCGGCAGGCATACGGTTGAGATCGATAGGCGAAGGCAGGCCGCGCAGATAGACCGCGGGTTCGACGGCCAGGGTCGCTTCGGCCCAATCGCCAAAACGGATGCCGTCCGCCAGCGCGCTGACCAGATAGGTGACCCGGTAGCTGCGCCCATCCGCCGGAGTGAAATCGGCGACGATGCAGAGCCGGGCCACGCAGGTCATCGCGTCCTGAAAGACGAGCGCGCCGTTTTCGTCGTCGGTGATGTCGGAGACGTAAGCCGTGGCCGCCAGACCGGTCACAGGCAAGCCCGGCCCAAAGCCCACTTGCAGCCGGGCGCGGCCATCCTCCAGCAGGCCGGGGTCGTCGGGCCGGGGGGTGAAGACCTCCAGCCGGGGTAGGTCGGCCCGTCCTTCCAGGCGGAAGGTGCGGCGCAGTTGCAATGGCCGGCTGTCGTCGCCCAACTGAATGGTCACTTCGTTGGCCCCGGTGGAATAGGCCACAGCGCCCAGCGCGTCCACCCCGCCCGCGTCTTTGCCAAAAGTGGGAATCGGCGTGCGCCCGTCCAGCAGCAACGGCTCGCCCGCGGCGGGGCCCGCGCCCCGCACGACGAGCAGCGGCTGTTTGCCGGCGGGATAGTAGCGCACAGAGGCTGGGCTGCTCAGCGCGCTGGGCGGCGGAAAGATCAGTTCCGGGTAGCTGGCGGCGCGGATGACGGCGAAGGCGCTCAGATCGCTGGTCTCGGCGCTCCACGCGCCGGGGCTGACGCTGCCGCCGTTGACGACGTTCAACTCCACATTGCCGTCGTTGAGCAGACTGCTGGTCAGGGCCGGATTGCCCTCCTGGCGCACGGCGCTGAGCGCGGCGCGGGGGCTGACGAGGGCGATCTCCTGCACGCCCTGGCTGGCCCGGGTGGTGAAAGCGATGCTGCCGTTGGCGTCCCGGGCCGTGACGACGGAGCGATCCGACTTCATTTCGGCGAAGAGTTCGCTGAAGACGCGCAGGAGTTCGGGCGCGTTGGCCGCGTCGCGCACGAGGGCTGTGCTGGACTGATCTTTCAAAAATTCACCGGAACAGCCGGAAGTCGGGTTGCAGAGAACGACGGGAAAGACGAGGACGCCCGCGCCGCGTAACTGCTCGAACTGCTCCCGGATTAACTGCTTCTGGGCGGCCAGAGGCAGTGTGCCGTCGGCGGTGGGTTCGCCGTCGGTGAGGAGCAGGACGTATTGGCTGCGGTTGGGTTGGCGGACGGCGTCCAGCAGGCGCATGGCTTCGGCCAGGCCCAGGTCCATGCGGGTGTAGCCCCGGGGCAGGTAGTTGGTGGGCGCTTCCAGGGA
>JACQGT010000452.1 GCA_016199425.1 Chloroflexota bacterium | reverse complement strand
CTCATATTGTGGGCGATAAAGAGGTAGGTCAGGCCGAGCTGATCCTGCAAATCCTCGATCAGATTGAGCACCTGGGCCTGGACCGACACATCCAGGGCGGAGACCGGCTCGTCGGCTACGATGAATTCCGGGTTCAGGGCCAGGGCCCGGGCCAGACCGATGCGCTGGCGCTGGCCGCCGCTAAAGGCGTGGGGGTAGCGATTCATATATTCCGGGCTAAGCCCAACCGAACGCAGCAGTTCGGCCACCCGGTCGTCCAGTTCCTTGCCCCGGGCCACTTTGTTGATGACCAGCGGCTCGCCCACAATCTGTTTGAGGGTCAGGCGAGGATTGAGGGAGGCGTAGGGATCCTGGAACATAATCTGCATGTCCCGGCGAAAGGTGCGCATCTCGTCCGGGGTCAGGCTTTCGATGTGAATCGGCCCCTCGTCCCGGTCGTGATAGACAATCTGGCCGCCGGTTGGATCCAGCAGACGCATGACACAACGCCCGGTGGTGGTTTTGCCGCAGCCGCTCTCCCCCACCAGCCCGAAGGTGTCGCCTTTCTGGATGGAGAAAGAGACGCCGTCCACAGCCTTTACATAGCCCACCACCCGGCGCAAAAAACCCTTGCGGATGGGAAAGTGCATCTTCAGATCGGTTACGTCTAGCAGAGTGGTGCGGGTATCCTTGCCGCTCTTGTGGTTGCGGTTGTTTCCCATCTCGGCCATTATCGAGCCTCCGCCAGGGCTATGGGTGAAGAAGATTTCGCCATCAATTTGTCATCATAGAGCAGACAGCGCACCTGCTGCTTGTTGCCGTTGAGTGTGAGCACTTCGGGCGTGTGGGTTTCGCACAGACCGGGGATCATCTCCGGGCAGCGGGGATGGAAGGCGCAGCCAGAGGGAACCACCGACGGATCGGGTACCCGGCCTTTGATCACATTCAGTCGGCTCTTGTCGTCGCTGGTCAAGCGGGGGATGGAACGGAGGAGGGCCCGGGTGTAGGGGTGCTTGGGGTTGTGGAAGGTGGTGTCCACATCGGTCTGCTCCACCACTTTGCCCAGATACATCACGGCCACATCGTCGCACATCTCCGCCACCACACCCAAATCGTGGGTGATAAAGATAATGCTCATCTGGGTCTCTTCCTGGAGCGCCCGCATCAGGTCCAGAATCTGGGCCTGGGTGGTCACGTCCAGAGCAGTGGTCGGCTCATCGGCGATGAGCAGCGTCGGGTTGCAGCTCAGGGCGATGGCAATCATCACCCGCTGGCGCTGGCCGCCGCTCAACTGGTGGGGGTAGGCGTCGAGGATACGGGCCGGTTCGGGCAGATTTACCTTTGCCAGGGCGTCGATGGCGATCTCTTTGCCCTGCTGTCTGGTTACAGTCTGGTGCAGGGTGATGGCTTCCATCAGTTGGCTGCCCACCGTGTACACCGGGTCCAGGGAGGTCATCGGCTCCTGGAAAATCATGGCGATCTCATTGCCCCGGATAGCGCGCATGGCCCGGCCGCGGGGGGGCAGGGAGGTGATGTCAATCGCTTCGGTCCGGCTGTCAGCGGAGTCGCGCCGGTAATAGGTGATTTTACCCTCGACGATCCGGCCACTGCCCGGCAGCATATTCATAATACACTGGGCTGTCACGCTTTTGCCGCAGCCGCTTTCACCCACAACGCCCAGGACTTTGCCCCGCTCCACGGAGAAGTCCACGCCGCGCAGGGCGCGGATCACGCCGCTTTCGGTGAAGAAGTGGGTATGCAGATTTTGAACCTGCAGGATTGTATTCTGCTTGTCAGCCATTCCGGTTGTTCCTGGAGGATGGTTTCGTGGATAGAGAAAATCGTCCGAAGTCCTGCGTCCATCGTAGGACGGATTGCCAATCCGTCCTACAAAGCGGAGTCCCCGTTCCCAGCATTGGGATCGATGCCCAACGCCCGCAGTTGGGCCGCCAACCGCTCGGAGCGTCGGTGTTCCTGGTCGGCGCGCAGCCGTTCCTCTTCCGCCCGCTCTGCACCCGTGGGAATCAGTCTGCGCCTGCTATCCTGCCAGCGAATCCACAGGTCCTCACGGCCTTCGTAGCTGCCGCGCCAGACCGACAGCCCTAGCCCCACCCCAGGCAGAAAGGATGGATCAACTTCGGCGTAGGTGCGGGGGCCTGGATTCAAAGCGTAGACCCGCAGCACACCCTCCTGCACCTGTTGCATAGGGTCGAAGATAGCGTAATAGGCGATGCCCATACGCGCATAGCCATCCATCTTCTTGCTGGTTTCGTTGCCGACCTGATTGGAGACGACTTCGATTACCACCTCCGGCGGCTTGCCAAATTCCCAAAAGAAGTACGTTCGTTTGCGCTTCGACCACCAATCTTCGGCAATCTGCGCGTCCAGACTGAGGAAGACATCGGGCACAAGGGGCGATTGGGCCAGGGAGGCAAACAGCCCCACATTGGCCGCGGCCACAAAGCTGCGGCCCTGTCCCGGTCCAGCCCAGGACGAGTAGAGCGGCTCGGTCAAAAGGCGTTGTTGCTTTTCAGAAGGGAAATTGTCCACCGGCGTATCGTCCTCCGTGACGATATGACTGATGTCAGGGTACTCGTCCGGCGACAAAATTCCCGGCATTTCGATTGTGGGCGGCGCTTCCAGAATTGCTTCGGACATTTCTCTGCACTTTCTCCGTGACTACGATTCCGGGAATCGGCCACAAATTCTCTCGGCTTTCCTATCGTTGTCTGGCCGATTCCCGGAATCAGCCACTCAGATGGCAAACGGATCGGCCGCGTCCCGGATGCCGTCGCCGATGAAGTTAAAGCTGAGTACGGTCAGGATGACGAAGAGACCGGGCAGCATCAGCCAGGGGAACTTGACCACCACAGCTACGGTTTGGGCATCTTGCAGCAGGGCACCCCAACTAACCGCCGGGGGCAGAATCCCCAGCCCCAGAAAACTGAGGGCAGTCTCAGCCAGAATCATACCGGGGATGGCTAGGGTGGAGACCACAATAATGTGGCTGAGTGCGTTGGGCAGCATGTGGATCAGGATGATGCGGGCGTGGGATGCGCCGGCCGCTTTGGCAGCCGAAGCAAAATCCATCTCCCGGTAGGCCAACACCTTCGCCCGCACCTGGCGGGCCAGGCTGGTCCATCCAATGAGCGAGAGAATGACGGAGATAAAGAAGAAACGGGTGATTGTGGTAATGTCTGCGGGCAGGGCCGCAGCAAAGGCTGCCCAAAGCGCGATGCTGGGGAAGGACATAAGCAGTTCGATCACCCGTTGCATCAGTGTGTCTACAATGCCGCCGAAATAGCCTGAGATGGTTCCTAACACCGAGCCGAAAATGATCGTGAGTGTCACACCGATCAGTCCTACTGTCATCGAGACGCGCCCGCCGTAAATGATGCGCGACACCATATCCCGCCCATTGCGATCTGTGCCCAGGAAGAAGGCGGTCCCCGGCTCGTCCACACCGTAGAAGTGGATGTCGGAGGGGATCAATCCAAAGAGCTTGTAGGGTTTGCCCTTCACAAAGAAGTGCAGGGGGTAAATCTGCTCCGGGTCGTCCTCGTGTATATAGATGAGATTGGCTATATCCAGGGTTGTGGTTGTGCCATAGACAAATGGACGCAAATGAAAATTGCCTTCTGCATCGATAAACCGGAGTGCTTGGGGTGGCCGAGTTACGAAATCTGAGTTTGAAAAGAGATGATTGTAAGGCGCGAAAAACTCGGCAAAGATGATGATAATGTACATAATTGTCAGAACAATAGTTCCGCCCACGGCCAGACGGTTGCGCAGAAAACGCCGCCACATCAACTTGCCAACCGATAGCTGGCCGATGTCATCCTTTACATTGGCCGCTTTGGCGTAACCAGCGGTTTGTGGCAGCACCTCTTCTTCAATGGCGGGCGTGGGGACAAGAATCGCTTGTTTTGCCATAAGAGCACCTCAAATAATGCTGAAACTTACTCGTAGCGAATGCGCGGATCGACAAGGGCCAGCAAAATGTCGGCCAGGAAGTTGCCCACAACCAGCATCCCTGCCAGAAAAACGAGAAAAGTTCCGGCCAGGAACATATCCTGCTGGCGCAGCGCGCTAAAATATAGGGGGCCAGTGGTGGGCAAGCCCAATACAATCGAGACCACCAGGGAGCCGGAGATGATGGAAGGCAGACTCATGCCCAGCAGCATAATCAGGGGGTGCAGAGCGTTGCGCACTGCGTGCTTGACGATGACCAACGGTTCACTCAACCCACGCGCCCGGGCCGCCTGCACATATTGCATGTTCAGAATATCGAGAAGATTGCCCCGCATAATGCGCATCAATCCAGCCGTGCCCGCTGTTCCAACAACAAAAACCGGCACCCATATGTGCTTGAGCATATCGATAAACTTGGCAATACTCCAGGGCGCGTCGATATACTCTCTGGAAAAGAGACCTCCGACAGAGAATCCAAAGACCCGTTGGGCGATCACCATCAGCACAAGGGCGAGCATAAAGTCGGGGATCGATAAGCCGGCCATGCCCACCACCGTAGCTACATTGTCGCCAATTTTGTATTGGTGGGTGGCCGCGTAGATTCCAATGGGTATGGCAACCATCCAGGTAAAAAAGAGGGTGAAGGTGGCGATGATGGCTGTGAAGCCCAGACGTTCCCAGATCAGGTCCTTCACTTCCCGATTGTATTGGAAGGAACGGCCAAAATCGCCGCGCACGAATCCGGACGCCCATTTCCAGTATTGCACGTAAAGAGGCTGATCGAGCGCGTAGCGTCTTTTCAGCGCCTCCAACTCTGCCTCCGCCGTGCGTGTACCCATATTTTCGCGCTGGGCCTGGTAGACTTCAATGAAACTCCCTGGTGGCAGATTGATGATAAAAAAGCCAATGAAGGAGATAAAGATCATCGTCGTAATCATATATAAGAAGCGGCGCAGGAAATATGCAACCATTGGAAATTCCTTTGGGTAGAAATGTGGAGCCATGCGGCCTGGCATGGCTCCACATATACACTTACACTCGCCTACCCCAGTGGCAGCGTGACTAATCCTTGTAGTAGAACTGCTCCGGATAGACCGCGCCAAAGTAGGACATAATCCAGGGATCCATGAAACCGCCCTGGCCCAACTG
>JACQGT010000033.1 GCA_016199425.1 Chloroflexota bacterium | reverse complement strand
TCCTCTGCGTCTCTGCGGGAGACTTTTTGTGGCTATGCCACCTTATGCAATACGCAATACGCAATATCCTACGCCTCGCGCAGCAGCCGCCAAATCTCCACCAGCTTCGGGCGCTTGCCGTACATCAGCAGCCCCAGGCGGAAGACCTTTGCCCCCAGCCAGACGATCAGCGGGATTGTGATGAGGAGTGTGGCGATGCTGCCCACAATGTCAATGACCGGCACTTCTGCCATAGGCAGACGCAGCATCATTGCCGTGGGCGCGGTGAGAGGAAACCAGGAGATGACCCGAATGAGCGCGCTGTTGGGGTTGGTGAAGAAGAGGCCCGCCAGCATCAGCGGCACGCTGGCGAGCAGGGAAAAGATACCCGCCAACTGCTGGGATTCGTGGAAATCCGCGCCCAGCGCGCCCACCGATCCCATCATCACCGCGTAGACGACGAAGCCGAGCAGGTAGTAGACCACCGCCAGCAGAAAGACTTCGGGCCGGGCAAAGAGGGGCACGGCCACCCCCAACAGCGCCACAATCCCCCCGCTCAGGCCGAAGGAGGAGCCGACCCAAACGATCACCTGCGTCAGCCCCAACGCGCCCAGACCGATGACTTTGCCCGCCAGCAGTTGTTGGGCCGTCACCGACGAGAGGACGATTTCGATCACCCGATTGGTCTTTTCCTCCGAGATGCTGCGCAGGAGATAGCCGGAAGAGACGAAAATCGTCACGATCAGCAGGACGCTGAGCATATAGGGTACGACGAAGCCCAGAACCGAGGCCAGCGCGCCCCCCGCGGATTGCTCCGCGCCGGCCAGGTTGACCACCTGCGCTCGGAAGGGGTCGGCCAACCGGGCGCGCAGGGCGGCGTCGGGCAGGTCACGCGCCAGGTGGTCGATGAAAAAGCCGCGCAATGAGCCGGATTCTTCGATGTCCAGCGCGGAGAAGCTGCCCTCGTTGCTCACCACCCGGATGCGACCTGTCTTCACATAATCGGCGGGAATGAGGATCAGCCGCCGGGCCGTCTCCGCCTGGACCGCCGCTGCCCCTTCTTCCTCACTGGCATAGAGGCGGAAGCCTTCGGCATAGGCGGGCAGAATCGGCGTAAAGCGCCCGGAGTGGTCTACCACTGCGTCGGAGCGACTGCTGCCCGCAAAAATTTCTGTCATCGCCGCGCCCGCCTGCCCGCCGAAGAACGCGCCCACCAGCAGCGCAATCAACCCCAGCAGGGGAATCAGCAGCGTCATAACAATAAAGCCGGGCCGCCGTATGTTCACCCGGTACTCGTGCCAGGCGATGAGCCAAACTTTGTTCACGGGGAGAATCCTTTCCTCACTTCCTCAGTTCCTCTTTGCACCACCTGCACGAAAATGTCGTTGAGGGGCACCGACGCCACTTCGAAACTCTGCACATCCACGCCCCGGCGCACCAGTTCGGCCAAAACAGCCTGGGGTGTCGCGCCGTCCAGTTCCAGGAGCATCGCCGCGCCGCTGGGTTTGATTTCGCGCACGCCAGGGATGCCGGATACGTCGCCGCTCGTCTTCACCCGCACCGCGTGGGGCGCAAATTCCCGTTTGATGTCGGTCAGCGCGCCGTAGAGCACCGCCTGCCCCCGGCTGATCAGCACAATGCGGTCGCACAGTTCTTCCACCAGATTCATCTGATGGGCGCTGAGGACGATTGTTTTGCCCGCGACCTGCAATTCCCGAATGAGCTTTTTGAGTAACTCCACATTCACCGGGTCCAGCCCCTGGAAGGGTTCGTCCAGAATCAGCAATTCCGGGTCATGCACCAGACTCGCCACAAACTGCACCTTCTGCTGCATCCCCCGGCTCAGGTCTTTGACTTTGTGCTTGCTCCAACCCTGTAACTCGACCCGTTCCAGCCAGGCAGCCGCATTGCGCCGGGCGGTCGTCTCCGCTACACCCTTCAGTTGGGCCAGGTAGACCAGCGCCTCCATCACCTTCAGGTCTTTGTACAATCCCCGTTCTTCGGGCAGATAGCCCACCCGTTCCCGGACGGCAGCAGGCCGATCGCCCAGCACCCGCACGTCCCCGCCGTCGGCTTTGAAGATGTCCATCAGAATGCGGATGGTTGTCGTTTTGCCGGCGCCGTTGGGTCCGAGCAGCCCGAAAATCTCCCCCGCG
This sequence comes from Chloroflexota bacterium, assembly GCA_016199425.1. GTDB lineage: Bacteria > Chloroflexota > Anaerolineae > Caldilineales > Caldilineaceae > JACQGT01. The sequence goes on along the minus strand of JACQGT010000033.1, from coordinate 2,946 downwards.
TGGACAGCAAAGGAGAGATCGTTCACCGCCGTAAACTCGCCGTAGCTTTTGGACAGATGGGATACTTCCAAAACTGTACGCACGGACTGCTCCTGGAAAATGAACGGACTCTGGGGGAGAAACGGACGAACACGGATTTTTAGGATGGGACGGATTTACACGGATTCTTCACGGTGATCCCTGGAAAGTTTTTGGACGCAGATTTACGCAGATGATACAGAGCAAATCTGTAACTCCAGTGAAAAAAGCCAAGAAGCACACCGCGGAGGCACGCGGAGGTTTTCTCCTGAATTTCTCCGCGGTTCCTCCGCGAACACCGCGTCTCCGCGGTGGAATACTCCTTTTTGCGCTGGACTCATCTGTAAATTCCGAAATCCGTGTAAATCCGTCTTATCTGTGTTCATCCGTGGCCGTTTTTTCTTCCGCTGTTCGACGCAGAATGCGCTCGATCTGATTGCGGATGGGCGGCGGATCGAAGCCGAGAGCGTAGGCCCGACTGCTGTCCAGCGAGACATTCGCGGCTCTGGCAGCCACGGCTGGTACATCCCGAAAGCTGATGGGCTGGGCCAGTTCGGGCGGTAGGCCGAGAAGGTCGAGCATCTGCAAGCCCATCTCGTAGCGGCTGATGCTCTCTCGCCCGCCCAGATGCAGCAGCCCCCGCACCCGCTCGATCTCCTTCGGGTTCACCGACTCGTCCAGCCCGCTACCGGCCACCAGCAGCAGCCCCGCAGCCGCCACCGCCCCGGAGACGGGCGTGCGCAATTCGTCGGCAAAAAGGGTCATCGGTCGCCCGGACTGAAACTCGCCCACCATCCGCTGGAAGAAGGGGACACGCCCGTTGGCCGAAAAGCCGAACAGCAGCGGCATCCGGCAGATGACGGCTTCGGCGTAGCGGTCCAGCACGGCTTGCTCGGCCAGGGCTTTGTGTTCGCCGTAGAGATTCAGGGGCGAAAGCGGGGCGTCCTCGGCGTAGGGAGCGCGGCTGCCATCGAAGACCAGATCGGTGGAAGTGAAGACGAAAGGAATCTCTCGGTCGCTGCACAGCCCGGCCAGATTGAGGGTGGCCTGCACGTTGACCCGCAACGACTCGTCCGGGTGCTGCTCGCAGTAGTTGGGATCGGCCAGGGCCGCGGTGTGGATGACCGCCTTCGGGCGCACCGCGTCGAGCATCTCGCGCACATCTCGAAAGTCGGTCAGATCGATGCGCCCGCTGTCAACCCCGGCCAAGAGCCGTTCCGCATCTTCCCGCCGGGTGCGGTGGAAGGTCCCCGCCACCCGCCAGCGTTTGCGGGCCGCGGCCACCGTATATTGTCCCAAGAAACCGGTTGCGCCTGTGATGAGAAGAGTGGGCACCATTACCAGTGCCACACCTGATTCCAGGCCGTCATCCAATCCTCGCCCCGGCTGACCACCCCATAGGGTTCGCTGAGGGTGAGACCGGGACGGCCTTTGAAGTCGTTGAGATTTTCCGGGTTGCCGACAGTGAAGGAGATCGTCGTGGGGCGGGCGGGTATGTATGGCTCTACTGCGGTGAGATTCTGCAGGGCGCGGAACGCACCCTCCTCAATCATCTGGCGGGCGCGCACGGGGGGGATCTGTCGGGCCGAGTAGCGGGTCAATCCTCGCTTGACCGCGACGGTTGTCAGCCCGTCACCGAGCAGGGCACGGGATTCCCGGCAGACGGCCTCGTCGCCTGTGACCAGCAGCACAGGCGCGCCGTAATGTCCGCAGAGGGCGGCGTTGACGCCCACTTCGCCCACCAAATCGTCGTTGAACCAGAGGTCGCGCCATTTGACCGTCGAAATCGTGTGGCAGAGCACCCCGTCCGGTGTGCCGGCCCGGGCGTGCATCCCTACCAACAGCACCCCGTCGCAGCCCTGCTCCAACAGTTCGGTGTAGCGCCCCCAGGCGTGATGGGCCACCCAATCGCAATCCGGGTGGAGCAGTTCGGGGATGAAGGAGTTGAAGCTCCACGGCCCGCCCGCGCCGTGACAGTCCACGGCCACAATCTCCGTGGCGCCAACGGCCTTGGCCCCGCGCACCGCAGCGTTGATCTCCTCGGTATAGAGCCGTCGCCCCTCCTCATACATGGCCGCGCCGCCGTTCACCTGTTCCCAGACGACGATGCCGCTCACGCCTTCCATATCGGCCATTATCAGAACACGCATGGCAAGAACCTTTCGTAAAAGAATGGAATGGTGAAGATGATGGGATGATTTTTCAGGCGACTCTCAACTCCCCTACTCCTTGAAATAGAGCAGACTGTAGCAAAACCCATTCCCCTGCTGGCCGCCGTAGCGAAAACCCGCTTCGCGCAGCCGGGTGCGCACGACGGGCGCGGGCAGATAGCCGGGGTGGGGAATCTCTTCGCTGATACCGATGCGCCCGCCGGGTTTGAGTACCCGGCGCAGCTCCTCCAGAAGCAGCAGGGAGTTCGGAATTTCGGAGAAGGTGGCAATGAGGATGGCAATATCTACACTTTCATCGGCCAGAGGCAGGCGGTAGGCACCGCTGTGGTGAAAGCGCACGCGGGCTGCCAGCCCGGCGTCGTCTACCCGCTGCCTGGCCCGGTCGAGCAGAGCCGCCTGAATATCCACCGCGTGGACAACGCCCGATGCGCCCACCTGCCGGGCCATCTCCCCAGTGAAGAGACCCGTACCGCAGCCCAGGTCCAGCACCCTCGTCCCCTCGGCCAGGCCGTAGGGGCCGAGGGTCTGGGCCGGGTCTCGATATTTCAGACGCAGGGGGTGTTCCAGAATCCCGGCCAGAACCCGAGGATGGGGGCGGGGTGCGCGTTGCCAGACCGCACGCAGACCGATCTGTGTGCCGGTCAGCAGCCCGGCCCCGAATGAGAGTGCGTTGAGAAGTCCCATCTTTGCTCCAGTGAACAGTTATCAGTAAACAGTAAACAGTGGGTCACGCGTGACCCACTGTTTACTGTTTACT
>JACQGT010000448.1 GCA_016199425.1 Chloroflexota bacterium | reverse complement strand
CCCGCAACTGGTGGCCTACGGCAGCGCCCAGGCCGCCGAGTTGGGGCTGGATGTGGGCTTCATCGGCCACGCGGGGGACGGCAACCTGCACACGACTATCTTCTTCCCGCCCGACGACCCGGCTGTGCGCCAGCGGGCCGAGAGCTTCAATGACTGCATCACCCGCAAGGCCATCGCTCTGGGCGGCACCTGCACCGGCGAGCACGGGGTGGGCCGGGGCAAAGCCAAATATCTGGAACTGGAATTCGGCGCGGGCGCGGTGGCTCTGATGCGGGGGATCAAAAACTTCCTGGACCCCAACGGCATCCTCAATCCGGGGAAGGTCCTGCCGGGATAGGCGACTGGGGAGTGGGGACGAGGCAATTCCAGTTATGAGGGAGGGTGATACCCGGCCTCTACCCAAAGCGTACGCGAAGCTACCCGAAAAGAACTGTTCAAATCCAAGGCATTGACGGTCGCTCTACCGATAGCGGTAAGACCGATGATAATCGTCCCTTCAGTGCTCCACGCGAAATGAATATTCCAATCATCCAGGCGCGGATTGAAGATTCGTACAGTAGTTGTAGTATCGGGGTCTATCGCTTCCGTAAGTATACCTTTGTTCTCGTTACACAGGCGGCAAGAGAACCACAGGTTTATCTCCACATCTCTGCCCCCGCGTACTTTGGGAATGATATGTTCCAGGGTTAGGGGGACGCCACTGACGACTTCCTGTGTCTGGCAATAGCCACAACGAAACCGGGCTTGTCGTGCCACTCGCTGGCGCAGTCGTTTCCCGATCATTGAACTGTGCGCTTTCCAGTCAGGGGTGGCGCTTGGTATCCGCGTCGTTTGAGCAGAACCGCGGCATATCCTTTCCGCAAGGTGAGCAAATCAGCTTCGTAGCGCAGGGAATCCAGGCGGGCTACCTCTGCTGAGGAGAGAGCAGTTTGCTTCTTCTTGTCGAGCAGAGACTCGTATTCCTCCCATTTATCCGATGGAAAGTTGCGTTCTGTCTCAGCCAATAATCCCGCCAAATCCATTTCCAGCAGAGGGAAAACATCCGCCTGGTATTGGGGCGGGATGTCCTGAAGTACCGGTGGGAGACTGTGGGCCAGACTTTGCGCGATAATTTTGTCAATGGGCTGGCGAGAGAGCGCCGCCGTCTTCTCAAGCTGCGTGTACAAGCCATCTGGGAGTTCAATGGTGATTGCTTGTGTCATAGCTCCTCCGATCTATACCATCGATCAACTCAAGCAAGTTGAAGTCATACCCGCATCCACACTATTCTACTGCTCTTGCGTGTCGTCTGCCAAACCCGACTCGCCGCCGCCCCTGATTTATTATACCTTGAAAATTCGGAGTGTCACTCCGAATTTTCAAGGTATAATGAGCGTATGACACTCAACAGACTACAACTCTATTCCACCGCCACCCGCTTGCTCACAGTGCCCTGCCGCCGCTGGGGGACGCGTTCGGCGAACTGACCGGTCAATTCCGACGCCATTTCGTCGTTGAAGTAGAGGGGCACCGGCACAATATCCACCGGCTGGCGCTCTTTGCCCCGGCCCAGAGGCGGGCAGCACCAGGCCGCGTCCGGGGCTTCCCGCCTCTGCTCTTTGAAATTGCCCAGAATCCCGCAGGAGAAGCAGTGCTCCCGGCAATCGTCCACCACCCCGCCCTGATAGGTGTGGATGTATTCCTGGGCCAGAAATTCCTTCTTCAGCCCGGCGGAGATGTGCTCCCAGGGCAGAATCTCGTCCAGAGTGCGTTCCCGGCGGGCGTACCAGTCCATATCCAGCCCGCACTCGGCAAAAGCCCGCTGCCAGGCATCGAAACGGAAGTGATCTCCCCAGGCGTCCAGTTTGGCCCCCAGCCGCCAGGCCCGCTCGATCACATCACACAGCTTACGGTCGCCCCGGGTCAAGAAAGCCTCCACCAGCGTCTCCCGCGGGTCATTCCAGGTGAAGTACAACCCCGGCCCCCGTAGTTCCCGTTGGAGCAGGTCGAGTTGTTGCTGAATGATCGACTCCGCCTCCATCGGTACCCACTGGAAAGGCGTGTGGGGTTTGGGCACGAGAGTGCTGACGCCAACCCGCACGCTGGCCTTGCGCCCCAGGACGCGGCGGCCCACCTCCAGCACAGCTTTGGAGAGGTCGGCGATGGCCTGCACATCTTCCAGAGTCTGGGAGGGATGGCCCACCATAAAATAGAGTTTGATGGTCGTCCAGCCCCGGCTGTAGACCTCCTCGGCGGTCTTCAGAAGATCGGCGGAGGCGATGGGCTTGTTGATCACATCCCGCAGCCGGTCGGTGGCGGCCTCCGGCGCAAAGGTGAATCCGGAGCGACGACGCCCCTTTTCCAGCAGCTCCATCAGGTCGATGCTAAAACTCTCGATGCGCAGGCTGGGCAGCCCCACGGAAAGCCGCTTGGCCCCGTGGCGCTCCATTGTGCCCCGCACCAGCTCCTCCACGTAGCTGTAGTCGCTGCTGCTCAGGCTGAGGAAGCTGACCTCCTCGAAGCCGCACTGTTCGATCATCTCGTCCACTGCCTGCAACACCTCCTCCACCGGGCGCTCGCGCACCGGGCGGAAGATCATCCCGGCCTGACAGAAGCGGCAGCCCCGGGTGCAGCCACGCATAATTTCGATGGCGGCCCGGTTATGCACGACGTTGATATTGGGCACGATCAAGCGGGTCACCGGCGGCGGCAGCACAGTCACCACCCGCTTCAGCACTTCCCTCGGCGCGGCGGAATGCAGGGGCCGGGTCTCCAGCAGCGTCCCATCCGCGGCGTAGACCGGTTCGTAGAGCCCGGGGACGTAGATGCCGGGGATGCGGGCGAGGCGAAGCCATAGCGACTGGCGACTGGGGACTGGCGAACGGGAGGGTGTGTCGTCGCGCCCAGTCGCCAGTCGCTGGTTGCCAATCGCCAGCCGCCAGCCTCTCACCACCTCAATCACCTCAAACACCACCTCCTCTCCCTCGCCGATGACCAGCGCATCGAAGAAGGCGCTCATGGGTTCCGGGTTGTAGCAGCCGGAACCGCCGGCGATGACCACCGGGTGGGCGGCGGTACGGTCTGTGGCGCGCAGGGGGATGGTGGCCAGATCGAGCATTGTGAGCACATTTGTGTAGAGCTGCTCGTAGGGCAGACTGAAGGCGAAGATGTCGAAATCGGCGATGGGATGCGCGCTTTCCAGGCCGAAGAGGGGGATCGCTTCCTGGCGCATCTTCGCTTCAAAGTCGATCCACGGGCAATAGACCCGCTCGGCCAGCAGATCGTCCCGTTTGTTGATCAGGTCGTAGAGGATCGCCAGCCCCAGGTTGGAGCCGCCCAGTTCGTAGATGTCGGGGAAGGCCAGGGCGATTTTGGCGCGGATGGCCGGGTCGTCCCAATCCTTGACAACGGCGTTCAGCTCCCCGCCGGTGTAGCGTGCCGGTTGGATCACTTTGTGCAGCACCCGGTCCAGGGCGCGGCGGATCTGCTTGGGGGTGGTTAGCATCGGTTGATCCCTTCTCATCTACCGGCTTGGGGATGACAAGGCGACTGGGTGGCAAGGTGACAGGGTGATGTGCGTCGTCAATCACCCTGTCACCCCCTCACCCTGTCAGGGACAAGCCGGGCGGGGTTTGAACCCGCGTTCGGTCGTCGGTTTTGGTTTATGTGACGATGCGGCCATTATACCACGGAACAATCCCTGGCACACCTGCGTACTCTGCGTCCAACGATTTTCTTGGAATCACTGTCAATCCATTTCAATCAGGAAAATCTGCGTCCCTCTTTCTCTTGGCTTGAATCCCGCCGGATTTGACAATCTGCCCTGTCGAGGCTATACTTTTCATCTGTCCTGCGCAGAGTATTCGTTGTGCCCCGTTCGTCTAGCGGCCCAGGACACGGCCCTCTCAAGGCTGAAACACCGGTTCGAGTCCGGTACGGGGTACCACAGAAAAATGCCGCCGGTCGATTATCGACCGGCGGCATTTTTCTGTGTGTGTGTCAGGGACGAATTTGCTTGAATATCTCTGATTTTGCTATGCTGATTGATCCACATCGGCCGGAGAAAACATCGGATACGCAGTGGAAGGCGAGCACCCGGAACTGAGTTTCCCTGAACTCGCCTTTGCGTTCAAGAGCCTTCCAACGCTGCACGTAACCTCCTGGCCAGATCTGCGATATCAAAAGGCTTGAAAATCCAGTCGACAATCCCCTGTTTCAACAAAGCTTTACCCCCATCTGCCAGAGGATAGCCGGTCATAGCAATAAATTTCACCTCGGGGTAGTGGGTATTGAGTTCTTTATACAGATCAATCCCCCCCAGTCGGGGCATCACCAGATCGGAGAGCACCAGATCGATCCTCTCCGCGTGGGCCGCATAGATGCTCAGAGCCTCCAGACCATCTCCCGCCAGCAACACCTCATAGCCCAGCGCTTCCAGAGCGCCAAGAACGGCCTGGGCGGTCGCCGTATTGTCCTCTACCAGTAGAATGGTTGCTTGCCCATCCAGTGAGGAATACGACATTTGCTGAATGGCCGTGGCCGGAATCTTGTCTTCCCGCGCTGGCAGATAGATGGTAAAAGTGGTACCCCGGCCCACCTGGCTGTCGACTGCAATCGATCCCTTGTGCTGTGCGATGATCCCATAGACCTGGGCAAGTCCAAGACCAGTGCCCCGTCCGGGTTCTTTGATTGTGAAAAATGGCTCGAACAGATGAGGCAGATGCTCCGGCGCAATGCCCGTGCCCGTGTCCGCCACGGAGAGGACGATCCATTTGCCCGGCCCCATATCCGGCAAGGGCGGTATATCGTCAGGCGTCAGCGTGCGCGTCGTGAAATCGATGTGTAGCTCTCCACCCTTTGGCATGGCATCCCGGGCGTTGAGCGCCAGGTTCATCAGCGCCTGTTGCAGCCGGGTCGGGTCTGCGTTGGCCTGATACTCCTCTTGATCGTAGGTAAGGCGCAGATGAATATTTTCAGGCAGGGTGCGCTCAAGCATTCTTACAGTCTCTTTGGCAAAGGGCAACAGATCCATCGGGCCTAATTCCATGACCGAGCGCCGGCTGAAGTCAAGGATCTGATGGATCAGATTCGAGGCGAGGCGCGCCTGACTGTGGATCATCTCCAGGCTCTCGTTCTGTCGTATCGTCAAGTTCGGTATCTTCATTAGTATCTGGGCGTAGAGAATGATGGCGCCCATAATGTTGTTGAAGTCGTGGGCGATGCCGGCCGCCAGTTGGCCCACAGTTGCCAGCCGTTCCTGGCTCTGTTGATAGCGTTGCCGTTCCCGAGCCTCGGTGACGTCGCGCAGAGAGGCCAGGATGGCCGGCTTGCCCTCCCATTCGATGGGGACCGTGCGTATCTCGACAGTGACTGTGCGCCCCGCTCCGCGCACAATCTCCACTTCGGTGGTTTCCTTATCCACCAGTGGGAAATCGAGCGCCAGCCCAACCAGTTCATCCGCGCTGCGGGCGAAGATTGTTTCGGCAGCCGGGTTGGCAAAATGCACAATCCCGTCCATGTCCACCACCAACACCCCGTCGGCGATGTTTGTAATCACCTGGCGCAAACGAACTGCGCTTCTGTCTACGCTTGTCTTCAGACGCTGGCGCTCGATGGCGTAGCGCAGGGTGCGGGCCAGCAATGGAGGGTTCAGGTCGCCTTTGATCAGATAATCCTGGGCACCTTGCGCCACGGCCTGGATCGCAGTCTCTTCGTCATCCAAACCGGTCAACACAATAATGGGCATGGCGGGTGCCCAGGCTCGCGCCCCGATGAGGGTCTCCAGCCCCCGGCTGTCCGGCAGATTCAGGTCCAACAGGACGACGTCGATATCGCCTTCGCCTAGTCGAAGCAGCCCCTCGATAAGACGTTCTATATGGGTCAAACGGAAGCGCCCACCCTTAATGGCGGCCAGGTCGTCGCCGATGAGCAGGGCGTCCTCAGGATCGTCTTCAATCAGCAGAGCGTGAATGGGTGAGTCAAGCATCGTGAATTTGTCCGTAGTGCATCAGTGGGGGGAGGTATATAGCGATTTCGTGGGCACGATTCCCGGCATCAGTCAGCCACCGGCGGCAACACGACAATCTCGAACCAATAGCGACCTAAAATTTTCATTACATCTACCAAAGCATCGAATGTGACCGGTTTGGTGATGAACGAATTGACGCCCAGATTATAGGAGCGCAGAATGTCTTCTTCAGCCTTGGAAGTGGTCAGCACAACGATGGGGATGCAGCGCACGGTTGGGTTGGCCTTGATTTCGATCAGCGCCTCGCGCCCGGTTTTACGCGGCATGTTCAGATCGAGCAGAATCAGACCTGGCCGCGGGGCAGAGTCCGGGTTGGCATAGTTGCCCTGTCGTTGCAGGTAGTCGATCAGTTCCTGCCCATCCTCAACAAAACGTAGCTCGTTGAGCAGATGGGCTTCAGCCAGCGCTTCTTGCGCCAGCAGGCGGTCGTCCGGATCGTCTTCGGCCATGAGAATTGTGATCGATTTTCTATGGCTGGTATCCATTTTTCATTCCTCTCGCATCTCTTCCCAGGCATCCCCTATAGAGTTGCGCTGTCCGACACATTCGGCTGGCTGGCCGGCAGGGTAATGATGAAGGTCGTCCCTTCGCCTGGCCTGCTGGCCGCGGTGATGCTGCCCCCATGCCGCTCGACGATTTTGCGGCAGATGGCCAGACCGATACCGGAGCCTTCGTATTCGTCCCGGCTGTGCAGCCGCTCGAAGGGCTGGAAGATGCGCTCCATATGGCGCTCTTCGAAGCCAATACTGTTGTCTTCCACCAGAATCTGCCAGCTATCCTCGCCAGCCATCAGCCCTGGCGATCTATCGAGCCGGCGGGCGTAGACTTTGACCACAGGCGGTGCGTCCGCGCGGTGAAACTTGAGACTGTTGCCGATCAGGTTCTGCAGCAACTGGCCCATCTGTCGGGGATCGGCTTCCAGGGTGGGCAGCTCCTCGATCTCCACCCGGCCCCCGGTTTGCTGGATGCGAATTTCCAGATCATCTGCCACCGCCCGGGCTACCCGGCCCAGGTCCGTAGGGACAAAGGGCAGGGATCTGGTGTTCACCCGGGAATAGGTGAGCAGGTCGTCGATCAACCGGCTCATGCGGGTGGCGGCGTCGGTCATGCGCGCCAGATAGTCCTGTCCTTGCGCGTCCAATTCTTTCTGATAGCGGGCGTTCAAGCGATCGCCAAAGGCCCGGATCTTGCGCAAGGGTTCTTGCAGATCGTGGGAGGTGATGTAGGCAAAATCCTGCAACTCCCGGTTGCTCTGCTCCAGCCGGGCGGCGTACTCTTTGAGCGCCTCTTCTGCTTGCTTGCTGCGGGTGACGTCGTGGAAGATCGTGGCAAACTGGCCGGGGCTTGGGCAAAAGGCGATCACTTCGAAGTATCTGTCGAGAGGCTCTGCGTAGTTTTCAAACTGAATGGGCTGACCCGACAACACTACATTGCCATACATCTCGATCCACGTGGATTCAATGCCAGGCAACACCTGGCGCACGGTCCTGCCTATGATATTCTGAGCGCTCAATCCCGTCATCGTCTCAAAGGCTGCATTGACCTCAAGAAAGCGGTAATCGCTGGGTTTGCCCGTCTCAGCGTAGATGAGTTCGTGCAGGGCATATCCGTCCAACATTGTGGCAAAGAGCATCCGGTAGCGCTCTTCGCTCTTACGCAGGGCAACTTCCGCCCGACGCCGTTCCTGCTCCTGGGCTTCCAGAGCCGCGGCCATCTGGTTGAAGCTCTGGGCCAGCTGGCTCAATTCACCGCTTGTCTGGGATAAATCGGCGCGGGCGCTCAGATCGCCGCCGGCCAGCCGCTCTGTGACCTCTAGCAGCCGGGTCACCTGGTGCAGAATCAAATGGTCGCTGCCAACCCAGGCCAGCAGCAGGGCAAGCCCAAAGACGACGCCCAACCAGCCCAAATTGCGGGTCAGGATGCGGTTGCTTTCGGCATAGGCAACCGCCGCTGGCACGCCGACCGTCGTATGGACTCCGCGGTCGGCGCCTGGCAACTCGGCAAAGCTGTAGAGACGGCGCACATCGTCCAGACCCAGCATCTCGACGCTGCCCTGCTTTTCTTCCAATACAGTCCGGACCAGCGACTCGTAGGGCAGGGCCTGTCCGATCCAACGCTCTCCGTCGGGCTGGCGGGCCAGGATGACGCCATTGCGATCAAAAACGGTGATTGTGCTTTGTGGCGGCAGTTCAATCTGGGCGGTCAAACGATTGAACCAGGCCAGGTCCAGCCCTGCGATCAACAACCCGTCCACTTCGTTGGCCTCGTCGAGCAGGGGCAGCGCAAAGATGAGGATGGCCTGGCCGGAAAGACGACCAATCTGATAATCGCCCACGCTGAACTGGCGGCTCTGCATAGCCCGCTGAAAATAGGCGCGGTCGCTGACATTGACTGTCGTCGTGAGGGGAAGGGAACTGCAAATGAGGTCGCCGTTTGGGGCGACTGCGCTGAAGCCCGTATAGGAGGGATTGCTCTGGCCTATCTCGGCCAGGAAAGCGTTGCACCGCTCCGGGCTATACAGAAAGGTATTCCCAAAGCGCTCAAGCGCTTGCAGTAGAGTATGCGCAGCCTCAACGACGTTCTGCTGTTGAAGTGTAATGAGATGAACCACCTGCTGGGTCTCGCGTCTGGCTTGCTCGATCGCCGCGTTGCGCATGTCCAGACCGGTCAGAATTATCAGAATCAATGCGGGCAGCAACGAGGCGCAGACGAGAAGCAAGAGACGAACACGTAGACTCGAAAGGCTGGGTATGATTGCCTGTTCCTTTCTGGAGCTATAGTTTTTCAGATAAAGATTTTCCCTGTAGGGGCGCTTGCTTGCTGCGCCCGTCTCCTGTGTGCGGGCGTAGACCCTCCAGCCATCGAAGCTTGTGAAGCGCCGGGGACTTTGCCGACCGCCCCAACTGATTTTGAACACACCCAAATTATAATATAGTCTACAATTTCATTATACGTTATTTTGCGTATGTTTTCTTTAGGCATTTGCATATCTACCCAAACAGCCGCCCATCCTCCGCCCGCATATAGAGTACCGGCAACGCCCACCAGGGCGCATCCAGGCCGACAATTCCCTGCACAAACTTGCGCGCTTCCACCACCGCCGCGTCCACCGGCCAGCGGTCGGCCAATGCCCGGTAGAAGCCCCCGGCAAAGGCGATGGCCGCGCTGTCGGGCACATCGGCCTGCATACCCAGCGCCGCGGGCAGGCTGCTGCGCACCAGCGCGTGGGCCACGCCCCCCGCGCCCCGCCCCGTCTGGCAGGCGTTGAAGAGGCCAAAGCGGATGTTCAGCCCGTCCAGCAGAATCGAAAGCTCTTCCGTCGATACCCAATCCGCTTCCCGCAGGCCATCGACTTCCCGGACAAAAGCCAGACTGCCCCGGCGGGTCGTCTCGTCGTATTCCCCGTGGCCGACGAAGTGCAGCAGATGGGGCTGCACCCGGCGCAGACGATCCTGCAGGCCGCCCCGGCTGACTGCGCTCCCTTCCAGCCAGTGCATCTGCACCCGGCCTGTGGCCTGCAGATCGCCCAGCGCCTCTTCCAACCCGGCCCGCTCCCGGTTGCTCTCCAGAGGCGTCAGGCCAATCTCCGCGGACGGCCCCAACACCACCAGCAGGCGCAGAGGGCCATTCACTCGCAGCACATCGGTCGTGCGCTCGGCGGGGACGTAGCGCACCAGCGGCGTTTGCAGACGCAGAGCGGGCCACCGCTCGCCCACTTTGGCCGCCTCCCAGGGGATGGCCGCGGCCTCCTCGTCGCGCAGAAAGAGACGCAGACGCACCCCTTCGCCGGCGTTTTCGGCGGTGGCCAGGGCCGCGGCCCAGCGTTCCGCCACCCGTCCCGGCAGCAGACGGTAGCCGATCTCCTCGTCCAATCCGCTCAACGAGCCGATGCCGTCCAGTCGGGGCGGCGGGCCACCCAATCCGGCCACGGCCTCCTCGCTCTCCCCTTCTGTGGAGCGCAGCACACGGGCTTCGATCCATTCGCCCGCGCTGGCAAGCTCCAGATCGAAGTTGCGATAGCGTTTGAAGGGCGCGGCAGCGGGGGGTGGGGCGGGCTTGACAATCGGTGTCACTTCGATTGGCTTGCCCACCAGTTCCAGCCGCCCGGCCAGGGCCTGGACAACGGCCAGAGGCGACGCGTCCAGAACGGTAATGTTGCGCTCTCGCCATTTTTCTCGTTGCTCTATTGTTAGGGGCGCACTTGGCACGGCATAGGCTAAAGGTGCTAAATTGCCCAAGTCTCGCAAAACGGCGCGCCACAGAGTGAGGAAGTCAGGGTTATTCAGATCGTGGCCGAGAAAGAGCATTGTGGAAGTGCGAAGTATCTGCTCTACAAGACGCACAACTTGGCCCTTTTCATTAGCGATATCAATCAGATCGTCTTCACTGATTTTGATTGAAGTGGGTCTACGCAGTTCGCCGTGTAGATGAATGAGCAGCGGCCTATCCGGCAGAGCAAAGGCTACGTCGGAATTTTCGACCACTAAGGCAACCTGTCGCTTGGCCTGCTCAAATGCTTCGGTCAACTTGCTGTCGTAGCGGCTGGTGATGAAGCGGTTGACAGGCAAGCGGACCAAAAGATTATCGAAGGGTTGGGGTGAAAGATTTGGGATATCCAGCTTGTCTCTTAAGAATTGAATTTTGCTATGAGTACTGCGCCGGGCAGCCAGCTCTTCGGCCAGATCTCCCCGACTCGGCAGGCCTGTGATCTCCGCGGGCAAATCACCGCCGATGAATAGAGCCAGCCTGCCGCGTCGGGCTTCGTCGAGCAAAGGGGCAATGACAGAAGAATCGAGCATTTGCATTACTCCAGTACGAGAACGTCCTCGTTGATATTCCGCTAATCCCGCTTGAATGTGGTCGAAACTATACATTCCTGTGTGCTGTTCGGTGGGGGTGGTGGGTTCGTCCCTTTTTTTGAAATCGCCACCCTTCTCTAGCCGGGTGGCATAATAACGGTCTAGCCACGGATTCAGTCGCTCGACAAGAGCGTCAGGCTTTCTTCTCGCCAAAGGCGAAAAAACGCGTAGTCGAATCACCAGCGGGTCATCTGTAATCCGTGCCACAGTGATGAAAAATGTCCCTTTGTCGAACTCCACGAGAAAATTATACTGCCCGCCTTTGTCGTCTTCTCTCGTCTGTTGGAATATACAATCTACCAAAAATATTTTCAGTTTTGCCGCAAACGTCGCTAGAGCAACGCCTTCGATTCTTGCAGCGTAAAGCAAACCTAACTTTTCCACACTTTCATTGTTTGACACGTTCCCTCCGATACTATCAGATGGGACTTGATGCCTTCGCCTAGTGAGATGTAGGCTGTCCCTTAAGAGAAGCAGGGCTACCCCGTGTCACATCACACAGACGCCTACCTGCAACTTCATTAAGGTTCAGTGAGTGTTTGTTTAGGAAATTCTAGCGCAGTGTACCCACCGAAGAATATAGCCTCACACGGACGTGCAGCTTCAAAAATATCTGCCATCTGATCAGAGCTACCTCAATTCCAAGAGCGCATTCAATTGCAGCGATGCCTCTACCGCCGGGTTTGTCTGCGTAGTTATCGCTTATCGTCCTTCCAGCACGAGTACCCCCCACGTCATCGGGTTCTGCCAATCCCGCTCCGGAGCGGCGGAAATCATACACTCCTGCACATTCGCGCCCGGCGTGTCGTTGTCGCTGACGCTGGCCGCCACGCCCAGGCGCAGCCCGACCACCGGCTTTACGCCCAGCACATCCCGTGGGATGGCCGCTTCCAGGAAGTAGCCGTTCTCTGTAGCAACCGCAGCAACGGGTGCATCCAACAGGCGGGAGCGGGGCGTACCCGGCCCTAAATCCCAGAAGGCGATGGCCGGGTTGTCCCCCGGCTCCTCCACCCCCACCCGAAAGTCGATCTGCTTGTCGTCCTCATTGTTGGTGGTCACACTGGCGTCGCCGTCCAGGTTCAAATCCAGGAGCAGTTGGGGCGCATCGGAGAGGAAGAAGCGCAGGTCCGCGCCGGTGAAGCCCACGAAGCCGTCGTCTTCCACCACAAAGGCCACGTATAAATAGGCTTCGTCGTAGGTGAACATCACCCCCGCCCGCAGGTCAAACCGGCTGCTGTTTGGGGATGGATGGCGTCGCTGACAGCCCTGGTCATGCACAATTGTATCGAAGGCGATCCAACGCGCATCTGTCTGCTGGGCGAGGGCCTGCCAATCGTCTGGGTTGCCGTCGATATCCATACTGGCGTTCGTCGCCACGATTTCGGTCTCTCTGGCCGCCGCAGATGTGGCTGTCGCTGTAGGAGCGGCGTATGCGGCAGTCGGTGTAGCAGTCGGTGTAGCTGTCGGTGTGGGTGTAGCCGCTGTGGCCGGAGGGCGGGGTGGCCAGGCGTCCACCGCAGGGACAGGCCGGGAACGGGAGCCGTCGGCATTGGGCGGCGTCAGGCTGAAGCCCAGGAAGCAGCCGTCGGCCAGGGCGATCTCGGCGTAGTGGAAGGGCTGATCCGAACGCAGGGAGACGATCTCGCCCTGGCCGGGGGCAATGGCGAAGCTCTGCCGGTTGATCATCTCCGCCGCCGGATCGAGGACCGCTACGGATCCGTTGGCCGGGGTCTCTCTAGCCATCAGCGTCACGTCCAGCCCGCGCACCCGGCTGAGCAGATTGCGAAAGTCCAGCCGGATGACGCCATTTTGCACCAGCACGTCGTTGATACCGTCGCCGTTGCAATCCAGCGGCGCATATTTGGCCCGGCCAAAGGCACTCTCCTCCTCTACAGCGACGTTGACGCCGCCCATATCCATCCCCCTACCCGGTTGCAGGGTTGCGGCCATCCCGCCGGTGTCCATGCGGGCGTCGGCGTGCGGCCAGAGCACCTCGCCCACCTCCGGCACGGGATCCCCCCGCTCCACCGCGGCCAGCCACGCATCCACCGCGGCCACGTCGTAGTTCACCCCTGCGCTGGGCACACCCACCGGCGCAATCCAGCGCGCCACACCGCTGCTCACCGGTTTGATTGTGGGCGCGCTGCGGCTGGGATCGTTCTTGGCCTGCACGCTCAGATCGTCCGCGCCGGCGTCCAGCCCAAAGAGCCATTCCAGGGGCGAATTGGCCTCTTTCACCACCATAAAACGGGTTCCCGTGGCGGTGACGACGGCAAAGTCTGTCTCCACCGTCACCCGGCGCTCAATACCGCCCGCACCCGGTTGCAGGTCATTGACAAACGCGCCGCCGCTCTGTCCAAAGACGGCCAGGGCGGACTGTTCGGCGATGTCCAGCTCCTGCACCTGTAGATCCCCTGTGCGCAACACCTCCACCGTCAGAAAGTCCGCGAAGCGCAGCAGCGCGCGCCCGCTTGCATCCACCCGCACACCGTCGCCCACCTGCAACTGGGCGCTGTTGGGCGGTTGCAAGGGCTGTTCACTGCCCGCCAGACGCAAAGTGACAGTTGTCTTGTCCGCATTGGCCTGGGCAAAAGCAGGCGACGGGGTAGCGTTGCTCCTACAGGCGGCCAGCAGAAGCATCAACGCGAGGGGCAAAACCTTCCAGAAATGTCTCATTGGGATGCGAGTTCCTTCCTTGCGCTTCCGGGAATCGACCAGATGACGATGGGAAAGCCGAGAGAATCTGTGACCGATTCCCGGAAGCAAATCACGGGAGCGGTGTGGGTGTCGGCGTCGGCGAGGGTCGCGGCGGCTCCGTCGGTGTCGCAGTGGCTGTGGATATATCCGTCGGTGTCGCAGTGGCTGTGGATATATCCGTCGGTGTCGCAGTGGCTGCGGGTATATCCGTCGGTGTCGCAGTGGCTGCGGGTATATCCGTCGGTGTCGCAGTGGCTGTGGATATATCCGTCGGCGTCGCAGTGGCTGTAGCCACATCCGTCAGCGTGGGTGTGTTCGTTTCCGTGGGTGTAGCGGTCGGGCCGCTGGTTGCGGTGGGCGTGGGTACCAGTGATGGCGGCGGTGTCGCAGTTGCCGGACCCGCGAGGGTTGGAATCGGCGCCGGCGCCTGGCGCAGATGCCAATAGAAGACCCGGGATTCGCTCTCCGGGCTGAGCAGTCGAACTTCCCCCACAGAAGGGCGCTGGACCACCGATACCGACCAGACGTAGCGTTGATCCCACGTCATCTCCCGGCTGTTCAAGTAGGCGGGTACGACGAAGCTATTCTCTTTGACCAGATGGACATCGCTCCACACTGCATCGATGGAAGGCGAGAAGAGGATTTTGACCTGATAATACTCGTCGTCGCGCAGATTGGTATCCACACCTGGCAGAAAGTGGGCCACACCGGACCCCCGGCCCCGGGCCGCAGCAGGGAACGCAGACCAACTCAATGTAACGGATGATCCAGCGTCAAAAATCGTACCGTCTGCCGGTTCCAGCAAGCGCGGCGTCTCCCAGATGCGGGCCGCCGGCGTTGGGTTGACCCGCGGGAATGTGGGCGTGGGCGCATCCTGCCTCACCGATGTGGGCGGGGCGGAGAGGACAGGCAGCGTGCCAACTGCCACCGCGCACACGACAAACTGGGGATTGGCGCTCACCCAGCCTTCGCTGCCGTCGTCTGCGGCCTGCACCCGCAGCCAGCCCCTGTCTGCCGTGCGGCCCAGAGGGATCAGTTTGTCGCCCTGGCGCAAGAGACGGATGGGCGGCGCAAAGGCGACGCCCGGCCCCCGGCGCAGGTTCAGCCCGGCCGCGCTGACCGTACAGAGCGCTTCCGAGATGGCCGGGCGGGGCGCGCCGGATGTACCATCGGTTTCTGGCGGGGTCAGACTGATTCCCAAAAAGCAGCCGTCGGCCAGACGCAATTCCGCGTAGTGGTAGGGTTCTTCGTCCCGATCGGCCCAGGAGCGTACGCTCAGAACAGAATCGTTGCGCCGTTCCACGATCACCGGGCTGTGATCGAGAATCTCGTAGGCCGGATTGAAGACGCTCAAACTGTCAGCATCCACGCCATCCGCGCTGGTCACGGTCAAATCTACGGCGCGCACCCGACCAGCCACGGCGCGCAGATCGAAGAGCAGCCTGCCGTCAGTCATGGCAAGGTCTGGGATGCTATCCCCATTGCAGTCGCTCCGGGTGTAGGCAGCAGGACCGACGGCCCCCTCTGCGGCCAGGGCGATGGAGATGTCACCCAGAGTCACCACAGCGCCGGGTGCAACGTCACCCACGATTTCGCCTGTATGCAGCACTGTATCCGCCGCCTTCCAAAGCACATCTCCTACCTCACCCTGGAAATTGCCCGCGCGCAGAGCGTCTATCCAGGCTGTCGCCTGGACCGGATCGAAGTCGATGGGTTGGGAGGGCGGGCCGATGGGGGCAATCCAATAGGCCACGCCGCTGGTCGCTGTGCGGGTGAGGCCCTGGGCGCTGACGGTCAGATCGTCCTCTGCGGCTTCGATGGCCCAGAGCCATTCCAGGGGGGTGTCCAGTTCCCGCACCAGCAAAAAACGCGTCCCGGTGGCGGTGATGGTGGCGAAATCGGACTGGATTTCCAGGCGGCGGGTTGCGCCGTTTTGGGATGGCTTCAGTTCGTTGGCAAAGATACCCGCGCTCTGCCCAAAGGCCACCAGCGGCGACTGCTCGTCCAGAGAGAGTTCCCGCACCTGCAAATTGCCCTGGTGCAGGATTTCTACGCTGACCAGATCGGAGAAGCGCAGGATGGCATAGCCGCCTTCGTCCACGCGCAGGCTGTCGCCCACCCGCAATTGGGTAGGTTGGCCGGGGAGAAGAGGATTCTCCTGGCCGTTGATTTGGGAAAAGACATTCACCCGGCGGGCGCTGGCCTCGGCAAAGCCCTGGCCGGGGTCGTCGCGCTGTTCCACGCCAGAGCCTCCACACGCGGCGATCACCAACAGACAACACAACAAAAGTGTCAGGATTTGAGTTTTCATAGACCGTTTCCGCTTTTTCAGAGTTTGAAAATAACCACAAAGTCACAAAGACACAAAGGAATTCTTCTTTTGTTTTTCTTGGTGTCATGGTGTCTTAGTGGTTCAAT